>NZ_JAAFYZ010000007.1 GCF_018274385.1 Catenulispora pinistramenti
GGGCGGTCTCGGTCGCTCATCGCTGCTCTCCCGTTGGGGTCGGCGTCGGGATGGGAGTCGGGGGCGGGGTGTGTGTGGCCGGTGCCGGGGAGCGCGGAACCGGCGGGTTCGGGACCGGCGGGTGCGCGACCGGAGGCTGGGGCACCGCGTTGGGCTTGGCACCCGGGCCGTTCGGCGCGGGCGGCACCGGGGTGGTCGGCGCCGGTGTGGTCGGCAGGACGGCCTCGCCAGGCGGCGCACCGTTCCCAGCCGGCTCGGAGGTGGAGGGCGAAGGCGTCGGCGTCGGCGCGGGGGTGGGCGAGCCGAGCACCGAGCCGTTCGGCGCGAGGAACGCCGGGTCCGGATTCGGCACCATGCCCATCTGCGAGGCCTTCGACGCCAGCGCGCCGGGGCCGTCCAGGCTGTTGAGGGACTGCTGGATCTGCTCGGACTGCTGCTCGAGCTTGGTCGCGGTGGCTTTCTGCTGCTTTATGGTGAACGCGCCCTTGTTCAGCTCGGTGTTGAGGAACAGCAACGCCACCAGGCCGACCGTGCCCAGCACCAACAAGACGGCCACGAAGGGCAACAGCGAAGGCGTGCCCTTACGCCCGGCCAGCACGACGAGCCGCGGGGAGATCCCGCCGCCCCGCCCGGAGCCGCCGGACCCGCTGCCGGCACCACCACGCACCGCGCTGAGCTTGCCCGCCGCGCCGCCGGAATCGCTCAAGGCGCCTAATCGGCTCGCCCCGACGCCGCTCTCGCGCACACCGGAACCGCCGGCCTTGCCCGAGCCACTCCCGCTCGTGTCCGATCCACCGGGCCCGGCCGGCCGAGCGCCGCCGCCCTTGACCTCGCCCTTGACCTCGCCCCCGCCCGAGCCCGTCGAACCACCAGCACCCGAAGCCACCGCTACCCCTTCCTCACACGCTCGGCAGCCCGTAGCTTCGCCGAGGCGGCCCGCGGGTTCTCCGCGATCTCCTTCTCGGTCGGCGGCTCGGCGCCCCGGGTCAGCAGCCTGAATTTCGGCTGGTACTGCTCCGGCACCACCGGCAGTCCCGGCGGCGCCGCCGATTCGGAGGCCGCCGCGAAGGCCCGCTTGACCAGCCGGTCCTCCAGCGAGTGGTACGACAGCACCGCGATCCGTCCGCCCAGTTCCGTCGCCGCGACCGCCGCCGGCAGCGCGCGCTCCAGCACCGGGAGTTCGTCGTTGACCGCGATGCGCAGGGCCTGGAAGGTGCGCTTCGCGGGGTGGCCGCCGGTGCGGCGGGTGGCCGCCGGGATGGAGTCCCGGACCAATTCGGACAGACGCGCCGTCGTGGTGAACGGTTCCCGGTCGCGTTCGGCCACGATGTTCTCGGCGATGCGGCGGGCGAAGCGCTCCTCGCCGTAGTCGCGCAGGATGCGGGCGATCTCAGCGGCCGGATACGTGTTCACGATCTCCGCCGCCGTGATGCCGCCGGTGGAGTCCATGCGCATGTCCAGCGGCGCGTCGTAGCTGTACGCGAACCCGCGCTCGCGCATGTCCAGCTGGAGCGAGGAGACTCCGAGGTCGAACAAGGTCCCGGACAGCGCCGGGACGCCGAGCCGGTCCAGCACCGCCGGGATCTCGTCGTACACCGCGTGCACCAGCGTCGCGCGCTCGCCGAACGGCGCCAGGCGCTTGCCCGCGGCCTCCAGCGCCTGCGGGTCGCGGTCCAGGCCGATCAGCCGCGCGTTCGGGAACCGCTTCAGGAACGCCTCGCTGTGCCCGCCGAGCCCCAATGTCGTGTCCAGCACGACCGCGCCGGGCCGCTCCAGAGCCGGGCCGAGGAGGTCGACGCAGCGTTCGAGCATGACCGGGATATGCGTCGCGCTAGTCATCGGTGGTGGTTTCCGCCTTCGCCAGTGCCGTCTTCTTACGCGCCCACGGTACCGAGCCGACCTCATAAGCCGCGCACGCCGCGCGCCTGAGCCACGCACGCCGCGCACCTTCTGGTCCCCGCCCGTTCTCCGGCTCACCGCGGGCTGGCACCGGGGAAGGTGTGCCAGCCGCGGCGGGCCGGTCGAGCGGGAGGAGGCCACAGGGCGCGCGGCGCGTGGTCCGAGCCGGCTGATCTCGTCGATCTCGCCTGAGCAAGCCGATCCGGAAGCAAGGAGTAGAGGGCAGGGGGTATTTTGCGGGGTATATAGCAGAGAGCAGTCTTAGGGAGCCGCCTCCGATCCGCTCGCCGAGAACGCGGACTCGGCCTCGCCCAGGTAGTCGGCCCACGCCGTGGCGTCCCAGACCTCCAGCCGGGTGTCGGCGCCGATCACCACGCACTCCCGGGTCAGCCCGGCGTACTCGCGCAGCGGCGCCGGGATCACGATCCGGCCCTGCGTGTCCGGCTGGCAGTCGTAGGCGCTGGCGAAGAACACCCGGTGGTAGTCCCGGGACGAGCGGCCGATGCCCGCCTCGGGCGAGCCGGGCCGGGAGGCGCTGCGCATCTGCGCCGTCAACTCGGCGAAGCCCTCGGCGGTCCACACCGCCAGACAGCGCTCCTGCCCCTTGGTCACCACCAGACCCGCAGCCAGTTCCTCGCGGAACCTGGCCGGCAGGATCAACCGGCCTTTGTCGTCCAAGGAGGGCGTGTAGGTCCCGAGGAACACTCGCGCCTCCTCCCGGGCCGTCGGCGTCCAAGTCGGTGTCCAGGTCGGTGTCCAGGTCGGTATCGATAGAACGGCGGGTCCGTAAAAAATCTGCGCATTGCGCGGTAGGCCGAATCCGGGCCCGGTGCCGCTCCACTTCCCCCCACTGTACTCCACCAAACCTCGCGGGCAACCCGGGAACGTGGAATCCGAGCAGGTCACAGTGGCCTCGGACACCCGTTCGGTGATTGCCCCGAACGGGCGGTGCAACGGGAATCGTCCGGCACGCGTCTTGTCTTCAACGAGCGGGGAAAGCGGGTGGTCCAGACCAGTGGGACAAACTTTTGACCGGATCTATTGCCCTACCGGCCCCGCTGTGAGCGAAGATCTGAGGAGTACATGTTTTCTGCTGACCGCGCGCCGTGCGATCAGCGGTGGAGTGCTATCGGTCGCGTGCGAAGGAGTGCGCGGCGGGGGCCTGGCCGGCGCGGGGTCCCGGATCGGAACAGATCCGGAGAATCCGCGGCGGCGGGCGGGGCGGCCGTGCGATCACCGCACGGCCGATCTGACAGCGGTGGGAGGAACCTGTGACGGTCGGCAACAGCGAACTGGGTTACACCGGGGGCGGCGGCGGTCTGGACGCCGTCACGGCGCCCGGCGCGCGTGCGCGGACCGGGGTCGGCCCCGCCGACCTGGAGCGCATCGCCGCGACCACCACCCGGATCCGGACCGCGGTGGAGACGGTCATCGAGGGCAAGCCCGAGGTGGTCAAGCTGGCGGTCACGGTGCTGCTGGCCGAGGGCCACCTGCTGCTGGAGGACGTGCCCGGGGTCGGCAAGACCATGCTGGCCAAGGCGCTGGCCAAGTCCATCGACTGCACCGTGCGGCGGATCCAGTTCACCCCGGACCTGCTGCCCTCGGACATCACCGGGGTGTCGATCTTCGACCAGCAGCGCAAGGAGTTCGAGTTCAAGCCCGGCGCCATCTTCGCCAACTTCGTGGTGGGCGACGAGATCAACCGCGCCTCGCCCAAGACCCAGTCGGCGCTGCTGGAGTCGATGGAGGAGCGGCAGGTGACGGTGGACGGCACCACGTTCCACCTGGAGGCGCCGTTCATGGTGGTGGCCACCCAGAACCCGATCGAGATGGAGGGCACCTACCCGCTGCCCGAGGCCCAGCGCGACCGGTTCATGGCCCGCATCTCCGTCGGCTACCCGGCCCCGGCCGCCGAGCTGCGGATGCTGGACACCCACGGCCAGATCTCGCCGCTGGACGACCTGCGCCCGGTGGCCGACGCCTCCGAGGTGGCGCACCTGATCGAGGCGGTGCGGCACATCCACGTCTCCGACGAGGTCCGGCGCTACACCGTGGACCTGGTGAACGCCTCGCGCACCTCCCCCGAGCTGCGCCTGGGCGCCTCGCCCCGGGCCACGCTGCAGCTGGTCCGGGCGGCCCGGGCGGCCGCGGCGATGGAGGGCCGCGACTTCGTGCTCCCGGACGACATCCAGCACCTGGCGGTCTCGGTCCTGGCGCACCGCCTGCTGCCCACCGCCGAGACCCAGATCAGCCGCCGCACCACCGAGCAGGTGGTGGCCGGGCTGGTCGCCGCGGTCCCGGTGCCGTCGCTCGGCGGCGGTGCGCACCACTCCCGCCGCTAGCGCCGAGGAAGGGCATCATGTCCGCCCAACAAAACCAGAACACCGAGAACACCGACGGACGCGGCGGGCGGCTGTCCGGGCTCACCACCCGGGGCCGGTCGTTCCTGGCCGCGGGCCTGGCGGCGATGGCCTGCGGCATGCTGTTCGACTACAAGGTGCTGCTGCGGGTCGGCGCGATGCTGGCGATGCTGCCGCTGATCGCGATCATGGTGCTGGCCCGCACCCGGTACCGGGTGTCGTGCCGGCGGGCGCTGGAGCCGGCCCGGGTCGGGGTCGGCCAGGAGGCGCGCGTGCACCTGCGGCTGGAGAACGTCTCCCGGCTGCCCTCGGGCACGCTGCTGGTCGAGGACCGGGTGCCGTACGTACTCGGCTCCCGGCCGCGCTTCGTGCTGAACAAGGTCGAGCCCAACGGCCGGCGCCGGGTGGTCTACCGCGTCCGCTCCGACGTGCGCGGCCGCTACCTGCTCGGCCCGCTGGCGCTGCGGCTGGCCGACCCGTTCGGGCTGGTGGAGCTGTCCCGCTCGTTCTCGGCGCAGCACGCGCTGACCGTGACCCCGCAGGTCCACACCCTGCCGAACGCCCCGGTCGGCCAGGCCTGGAGCGGCCGCGGCGAGGGCCACGCGACCTCGGTGGCGGCGGCCGGCGAGGACGACATCGGCACCCGCGAGTACCGGCACGGCGACGACCTGCGCCGGGTGCACTGGCGCTCGACCGCGCGCACCGGCGAGCTGATGGTCCGGCGCGAGGAGCAGGTGTGGCAGAGCCGCGCCACGATCCTGCTGGACACCCGGGCGATCGCGCACCGCGGCGACGGCCCGGCCTCGTCCTTCGAGTGGGCGGTCTCCTCGGCCGCCTCGATCGCGATCCACATGGCCCGGCACGGCTACGCGGTGCGGCTGCTGACCGAGACCGGCCAGGCGGTGACCGCCGCGGCGCACGACTCCTCGGCGGCGGTCGGCCTGGACTTCGAGGGCATGCTGCTGGACGCACTGGCGGTGGTGGAGATGAGCAACGCCGCGACGCTGTCCGGCGCGAACTCGATGCTGCGCCAGGGCGGCGGGGACAGCCTGGTGATCGCCGTGCTCGGCGACCTGTCCGGGGACGACGCCTCGGAACTGGCCCGGGTCCGGCACTCCACGACCTCCGGCGTGGCGTTCGCGATGGACACCTCGGCCTGGCTCGGCGGTCGTCCGATGCCCCAGTCCCAGGCCCGCTTCACCGGCTCCGCGCAGGTGCTACGGGTCGGCGGGTGGCGCGTGGTGGAGGTGGAGCCGGGCGACCGGCTGCCGGAGCTCTGGGAGCAGGCGGCGCGGCACGGTTCCAAGATGGAACTGAGGGCCACGCGATGAACACCGGTGCGCGTGCGCGCGTGGATACGGGAGCGCGCGTCGATACGGGTGCGCACAGGGATTTCTGGGACCGACCAGACGACGGGGGCTGGAAGCGATGACCGGCAGATTGCGCATAGGCATAGCCGCGGCCGTCGCGCTGCTGCTCACCTCCTCCGGCCTGCTGCGGCTGCTGGCGCCGGGGACGTGGGTGTGGCCGATCGTGCTGGCGGTGATCGTGGCCGCCGCCTCCGGCGAGCTGTTCCGGCGGCTGATCCGGCCCCGGCCGCTGGTGGTGCTGGCCCAGGCCGTCGTCGTGTTCTGGTACGACATGGTGCTGCTGGCGCACGACGAGGCGTTCCTCGGCGTGCTGCCGACCTGGTCGGTGTTCAGCAGGCTCGGGAGCCTGTACTCGACCGGCGCGCACGACATCCGCGACACCTTCGTCGGCGGCCAGGCCACCTCGGGCATCGCCGCGATCCTGGTGCTGTCGCTGAGCGCGCTGGCGGTGCTGGTGGACGCGCTGGCCGCGACCTACGCGGCGGCCCCGCTGGCCGGCCTGCCGCTGCTGGCGCTGTACCTGGTCCCGGCCACCCGCAGCGGCGGCGGCTACGACTGGCTGGCGTTCGCGCTGGCCGCGGCCGGCTACACCGCGCTGCTCTCGGCCGAGGGCCGGGACCGGCTGGGCCGCTGGGGCCGGCCGCTGGTGCACGCCGGGCGGCAGCGCACCGGGGCCGACGGCAAGCCGGTCGCGGCGCCCAAGGCCCGGGTGGACACCGGCCCGATCGCCGCCACCGGCCACCAGATCACGATGTACGCGCTGGTGCTGGCGGTGCTGGCGCCGATCCTGCTGCCCACGGTCTCCGGCGGCCTGTTCGGGATCGGGCCGGACAGCGGCAACGGGAACGGCCACAAGAAGGACAACGGCTCGTTCAGCCAGGTCCTGAACCTCAAGTCGAGCCTGGCCTCCAACTCCGACGCCCCGGTGCTGAACTACACCTCGCCCAAGCCCGAGTACCTGCGGCTGCAGACTCTGGACGAGTTCAACGCCAAGAGCAACATCCCGTGGACCCCGGATCCGAACGCGCCGATGAACCCGCTCCCGGACGACGGGACCGTCTCGGCCACCGTGCCCGGCCTCACCCTCAACGGCGGCGTCCAGCCGCCCACGGTCAACCTGAACATCCAATACAACTCCCAGACGACCACCAAGGTCACCGCCACCGGGCTGAGCTCGCTGCCGCTGCCGTACCCGGCCAAGCACGTGGGGATCCCGACGGCGGGCTTCTCCTACGACGCCAACTCGCTGGCGGTCATGGGCGTGAGCCCGGTCTACGACGGGATGTCCTACAGCGCGACGGTCTACGACACGACCTCACTCGCGCCGGCCACACTGGCCGGCGTCAGCGGCCTCACCGCACAGGACATGTCCCAGTTCAAGCTGGCCCAGGACCTGGATCCCACCGGCATCCCGCCCGAAGTGGTGCAGCTGGCCAAGAGCATCGTGGCGGGCAAGACCAACCTGGTCGACAAGGCACAGGCGCTCCAGAACTACTTCCTGGACCCGGCCAACGGCTTCTCCTACACCCTGAACGTGCCGGACAACATGACCGGCGCCAGCGCGATGCTGTACCTGCTCCACAATAAGAAAGGCTTCTGCCAGGACTACGCCGACACCATGGCGGCGATGGCCCGGGCGGTGGGCATCCCGGCGCGGGTTTCCCTGGGCTTCACCCCCGGGGTACAGACCGGCAACACGTGGCAGGTGACGCAACACGACTACCACTCCTGGCCGGAGCTGTACTTCCACGGCGTCGGCTGGCTGCGGTTCGAGCCGACCGTGGGCATCGACAACACCCTGATCAGCGGCGGCCACGGCCGGATCCCGAACTACAGCACCAGCACCGCCGGCAGCACCACGACGCCGTCGCAGAACCCGACGTCGACCACCGGCCCGAGTTCCACGGCCTCCTCGGCCAACAAGTGCCCGGTGCAGATCCGCAAGGCCGGCGGCTGCACCGACACCGACACCGGCACCGGCACCGCGACCCCGGCGGCGAAGTCGAAGTTCAGCTGGCTGGGCTGGCTCGGGGCGATCCCGCGGTTCCTGCAGTACTGGCTGTTCGGCGGGTCCGGATACGCCATCGCGGTGCGGTTCGTCCTGCTGGCCCTGCTGCTCGTCGCCTGCGTGCCGATGGTGCTGCGGATCATCCGGCGGCGGGCCCGCGGCAAGCTGGCCTCCGGCCGGCGGGCGAAGGACGGTCCCGAGGGTGACGACGGCCTGGACTGGGAGTCGGCCGACGGGCCCTCGGCCCGCCGGCCCGAGGAGGACCCGGAGCGGCTGCGGATCCTGGCGGCCTGGGACGAGGTGCGGGACAGCGCCACCGACCTGGGCTACACCTGGCCGAGCTCGGAGACCCCGCGGCGCAGCGCCGAGCGGATCATCCGGCAGGCGCACCTGTCGCGGCCGGCCCAGGACGCGATGGGCCGGGTCACCGGGCTGGCCGAACGGGCCAGCTACGCCCGGACGCTGCGCCGTCCGAGTGCGTCCGGGGCCGCGCCGACGCCGGCCTTGATGGACGACGTCAAGGTGATCCGGGCCGGGCTGGCCGAGCCGGTGTCCCGGCGGACCCGGATCCGGGCCACGGTGCTGCCGCCGTCGGCGCTGGCCGCGTTGCGGGAGCGCCGGGAGGACTTCACCGGACGGGTCTATGAGCGGGTGCAGGGCGCCGGGTCGCGGCTGCGGCCTCGCGGGTCGCGGGGCGAGCCGGGCAGGCCGGGCGGGTCCGGATCGGGGTCCGGATCGGGATCGGGATCCGGGTCCGGCGAGTCGGGCGGGTCGGCCGGATCGGGCGGGTCGGCCGGCTCCCGGCCTGACCGCGGCGACGGCCACGGCGGTCGGTGACCAGACCCGGGCCCGGGAGCCGCATCCGCCCGGCCCCGGCCGCGGCCCGGTGACCGCGGGTAACAGATCCGGGTAACAGATCACAGAACGAAGGCCGGGCCCCGATCACGGGGCCCGGCCTTCAAGCTTGTGCGGAGCGTGCCGCTACATGTTGCCCTCGTCGCGGCGGCGCTGCCAGCGCTCTTCGAAGCGGCGCATCGTGGGCTGCTTGGCCTGACGGCCCTGGCGCCCTTGCCGGCCGCCGCCCTTGCCGGTCACGGCCCGGGCCCGGCGGCGGGCGATCGGCACGATCTCGCCGGGGGCCGGGATCCGGCGCCAGCTGGCGTAGGTCAGCCAGGCGCAGGCCAGCATCACCACGAAGCCGGCCACGCTCAGCGCGATCTGCGAGATCACCACTCCGGCGACCAGCATGCCGACGCCGAGCACGAAGCCGATCACGGCCAGGAGGGCACGGCGCCGGAACAGCGCGCGCAGGTCCGCTCCTTGCAGCGCGGAGGCGAACTTGGGGTCCTCCGCGTGCAGCGCGCGCTCCATCTGCTCCAGCAGGCGCTGCTCATGATCAGACAGCGGCACTTGGCCTATCCTCCCAGCATCCACAGCCACCCATCGGCGGTGACTGTCTCAAGAATAAGCAGACCACGGGGTCTACGAAAGCTCCCATCGGAACGGATCACACGACCCCTTCATCGGAACGATGCCCTGGTATGCGCTGGGCTACTCATGGCGTCATCGGCGATGGCGGGGACGCTGTCAGGTCCACCCCTTACAAGAACGTTTCGGAGCGGGAAAAGGTTCGCTTCCGGAACGGTCTGGTTCTCGCGTGAGCGGAAGTCAAGAAGCGATCTTGCGGGCCAGCAAGTGGAGCCGCCCGGCCACCGCGCGGAACTCCGGGCGGTCGGCCACGGCCGCCTCCAGCGCCGCCAGATCCGCGGCGCCGTGCGGCTCGGTGTCGACCAGGGCGCCGGGGACCAGGTCGGTGAACACCCGCACCCCGTGCACCGACTGCACCGTCAGCCCCGCGTCGGCCAGCAGCCGGGACAGCTGTTCCTCGTCGAAGCGGGCGGCCAGCGGGTCCTGCGCCCCGAACCGGCCGCGCGGGTCGGCCAGCGCGCGCCGGGCCTCGGCGAAGTGCCCGCCCAGGGCCCGGGCCACCACCGCCGCGGTCCGGTTGGCGGCCAGCACGCTCACCACGCCGCCGGGGCGCAGCACGTCGGCGACCACGGCCAGCCCGACCGCCGGGTCGTCGGCCATCTCCAGGACGCCGTGGCACAGGACCAGGTCCACGCTGCCCGGCTCGACGTGCTCCAGCAGGCCCGCGAGGTCGCCCTGGACGGCCCGCAGCGCGTCCTTGGGCACGCCGGCCTCGGCGGCCCGGCGCTCCAGCGCGGCCAGCGCGTCGGGGCTGGGGTCCACGACGGTGACCCGGTGCCCGAGCTCGGCGATCGGGACCGCGAAGCCGCCGGTGCCGCCGCCGACGTCGAGCACGTCGCGGGGGGTGGGAGCGTCCAGGACGGCGCTCACGGCCTGCCACAGGACGGCGGTGCGGGCCTGGCCGCGGCGGGCCGGGGCCGGACCCGGTCCGGCGGATCCCGCGCTCGCGGCGGGGGCGGCGGTCGCGCTGGCGGCGCTGTCGGCCATGAGGGGTGCACTCCTGCGGGTCGGCTCGGCTGGGGTTCGGCGGGCTTCGCGGCGGCCTCGGTGCAACCACCTGGGGCTTCATCGTGGCACGGTGCGGCTTCAGGGCCAGCGTAGTGGACCGGGGGGCGGGTGGTCCGGGGTGTCTCGCGGGGCGGTGGCGGGGGTCGGCGTCCCCGGCACATCAATCCCGGCACATCACTCCCACCGCGTCACTGCCAGCAGGTGTCAGTGGCTCGGGGCACGATGGTCGGGTGCGCAGCCTGCCCTCCATCCTCCACGTCGACCTGGACGCGTTCTACGCGTCGGTGGAGCAGCTGCACAAGCCGAGCCTGCGCGGCAAGCCGGTGGTGGTCGGCGGCATCGGGAACCGGGGCGTGGTGTCGACCGCGTCGTACGAGGCGCGGGCCTTCGGCGTGCACTCGGCGCTGGCGACCGGGATCGCCCGCCGCCGGGCCCCGAACGCGGCGTACCTGATCCCCCGCTTCGGCGCGTACCAGGTCTACAGCGAACGGGTCATGGCGCTGATGCACGAGTTGTCGCCGTTGGTCGAACCGCTCAGCCTCGATGAGGCATTCATCGACATATCACACTTAATGGAACCGATTGACAGACAATCGAGCCGTAATGCGACACTGAAAGCACGACAAGTAGCCGACGACCTCAGAACCCGCATCAAAGACGAAACCGGACTCACCGCCTCCATCGGCGCCGGCAGCAGCAAACTCATCGCGAAGATCGCCTCGGACGCCGAGAAGCCCGACGGCCTGGTCATCATCGAACCCGGCACCGAGCAGACCTGGCTGGACCCGCTCCCGGTGCGGGCGCTGTGGGGCGTCGGCCCGGCCACCGCCGAACGGCTGCGCAAGATCGGCGCCACCACCGTCGCCGAACTGCGGACCCTGAGCCATGCCGAACTGACCGCCGCCGTGGGCGCCTCCTACGGAGCGACCCTCTACGCGATCGCCCGCGGCCAGGACGACCGCGACGTCAGCACCGACCGGGAGCTGAAGTCGGTGAGCGTGGAGGACACCTTCGCCGAAGACCTCCTCGACCCGGCCACCATCACCTCCCACATGGACGACCTGGTCACCCGGCTGGGCAGCCGGATCCGCAAGGCGGGCCGCTCCGGCCGGACGATCACCATCAAGGTCCGGGGCCACGACTTCACCACCGTGTCCCGCAGCGAGACCACGCCCAACCCGACCGACGACCCGGCGGCCATCCGGGCCGCCACCCACCGCATGCTGCCCGGGGCGGTGGCGGCCGCCACCCAGCTCACGCCGGGCGTCCGGCTGCTGGGCGTGGGGCTCACCGGACTCGCCGAGTGGGCCCAGCTCGACCTGTTCAGCACCGAAGAGGACGACGACACGCTCGACTTCTGGGATCGGGACGCCGAGACCGGGCCGGGCGACTCCGACGAGGACTTCGACATGCCGCGGGGGGTGGTCGAGGGCCCGGTCGCTCCGGCCGCACCGGCCGCTCCGACCGCTCCAGCCGCACCGGACCCCGACCCGCAGCCGACCCAGGATCCCGCCCCGCAGCCCGACCCGGCCGACATAACAACCCCGGTCCCGACCGTCGAAGGCGAGCGCTCCCCGCGCCAGTTCGGACCGCTTCCACCCGGAACCCGCGGCGCCGTCGAGACCGCGCAAGGCGAGCGCCGCTTCCTGCCCGGCCAGGACGTGGCCCACGACGAGTTCGGCGGCGGCTGGGTACAGGGCAGCGGACTGGGCCGGGTGACCGTGCGGTTCGAACGCCCGTGGACCGGCTCGGGGCGTATCAAGACCTTGCGTTCCGACGACCCGGCCCTGCGGCTCGCCGACGCCGCGGACGTCGCCCGGGAAGCGCTCGAACTACTCGCCGGGCGCGGCCCCGACGACGGCATTAGCATCGGCGACATGACTGATGAGCCCACCAAGACCGAGGTCGTCGACAACGAACTCGAAGACCGCTTCGAGATCTGGCACGGCGACCGCCTCGCGGGCTTCGCCGCCTACCGGCGACGGGACGACGCGACGGTCTTCGTGCACACCCAGATCGAGCCCGAGTTCGAGGGCAAGGGGCTGGCATCGGTGCTGGCGCGGCGGGCGCTGGACGAGACCGTGGCCCGGGGCCAGGCCATCATCCCGGTGTGCCCGTTCATCGCCGCCTACCTGCGCAAGCACCCCGAGTACGAGGAGCACGTGCGCTGGCCCGCCGCCGACTCCCCGGCCGGCGACCGCTCCGGCGAACACTGAGAGCCGACACCGTGAGCAACCTCGACGCCAACCCACCGGAACAGGACTGCCCGGCCAAGGACGACCCGGGCCCGGTCGCCGAGTTCCACGAAGCCCGCGACGTCCCCCTCGGCGGCGTACGCGGCGTCCACGTAATGCGCGCACTCCCCCAGCGCGTCCTGCCGACCGTCGGCGCCTGGTGCTTCCTGGACCACTTCGGCCCCCAAGCCGCCGCGATGAACATCAACCCGCACCCCCACATCGGCCTGCAAACCGTCACCTGGCCATTCCAGGGCGACATCCGGCACCGCGACAGCGTGGGCTCCGACGTCGTGGTCCGCCCGCGCCAGCTGAACATCATGACCGCCGGCCGCGGCATCGCCCACTCCGAGTTCGGCATCGAGCCCGGGCAGCTCGGCCACGGCCTCCAACTCTGGACCGCCCTGCCCGACGAACACCGAGACATCGCCCCGCACTTCGAGCAGCACCAGAAACTCCCCGTCTACGAGCTCCCAGGCCTACGCGCACTGGTCTTCCTCGGCACCCTGGACAACGTCACCTCCCCGGCAACGACCTACTCCCCAATCCTCGGCGCGGACATCACCCTCAACCCCGGCGCCACCGCGACCATCCCCCTGACCAACTACCACGAGCACGCCATCATGGTCATCGCCGGCGACCTCACCACCGCCGACACGACCGTCCCACCCGGCCCACTCCTCTACCTAGGCACCGGCCGCAGCGAACTGACACTCACCACCCACACCGGCGCCCACCTGATCCTCCTCGGCGGCCAACCATTCCGCGAGGACATCGTCATGTGGTGGAACTTCGTAGCACGCACCCACGACGACATTGAGCAGGCACGCAACGACTGGGAGAAGCGCAACACCGAGCGCTTCCCGGACATCGCAGGGCACACGGTCGCCGAGCGCATCCCCGCTCCGCCGCTGCCTGGGGTGCGGCTCAAGGCTCGTGGGCGTGGGGGTCGCTAGTGGGTGCTGGTGGGTACTGCTGGTGGGTACTGCTGATAGCTGCTGCTGGTGAGGGTTGCTGGTGAGGGTTGCTGGTGAGGGTTGCTGGTGAGGGTTGCTGGCGGGGGCTGCTGGCGGTTCGGGTCTTTTGGGGAGGCTGGGGTTTGCGGGCCGGGTTGCGGTTTGGTTGTGGGTTTCAAAGCTTTTTACGCCTTCGGTCATAGTTGAGCCGGTTCGGGGTTCGTGGTGGTGGGTGTGCTTGTCGGCTGCCGGTCTTCGCGTTCACAACCCCGCCCCGCCTCAGGCCTCTTCAACTCCAGTAGGTCCGAGCACGGGCAAGATCAAGAGCAAGATCAAGATCAAGAACTGTGATGAAGAGCCGGGCCTCCGGCGGGCCTCGGCAACCTCAGGGAAACTAGCGCGGTTCCCTCGGGTGGCCAATCTAGTCTCAGCGGCGGCGGTTTGTGGGGTGGTGCGGTCCGTTCCCCTCGGTCGCGTCGTCAGCCCGGGGGGTACAGCACCGGTGTCCGGGGGTAAAGTCCGCGCGCTTGCGGTCGAGCATTTGACCTGCGGTTTTGTGCAGCGCGAACTTGACCCCCGGCCACCGGCACTGTAGGCGAAGCCCTGCCGACGCGACCGAGGGGAACGAACCGAAAACCAGCCGGAAGAATAGCAATCGCAAGGAACGAGGACACGGCTTGGTGACGCAGCTGCCGGTGAGGCTGTGGCGGCGGGTCGCTGGTCAGTTGGTCGAGAACATGCCCGGGTGCGGTGCGGCCGTGCCACAGCAACCAACCGCGACTGATATCCCCGGCTGGCCTTGCTGTCCGCAGCATCGGCTTTGGTGGCGAGGTCGATCCGCTATCCGCCGGTGTCTGTGTTGGTAGTCGGCGCGATCCGCACCCGCCAGCCGGGAATGTGCACCTCGGGGCTGGTGCGCTGCCAGGCGCTGAACCGGCGGCCGAATTTGCCGAGCCGCCGGTACCGAACCACTGGGCTTTGCCATTCTCCGACCGGTTTTCGGTTCGTTCCCCTCGGTCGCGTCGGCAGGGCTTCGCCTACAGTGCCGGTGGCCGGGGGTCAAGTTCGCGCCGTACAAAACCGCCGCCTACCTGCATGACCGCCGCGCGCGGACTTTACCCCCGGACACCGGTGCTGTACCCCCCGGGCTGACGACGCGACCGAGGGGAACGGACCGCACCACCTCACCGGCCGCCGCCGCTGAGACCGACCCGGCCACCCGAGGGAACCGCGCTAGTTTCCCTGAGGTTGCCGAGGCCCGCCGGAGGCCCGGCCCTTCACCACAGCCCTTGACCTTGATCTTCAGCTCTTGATCTTGCCTGCGCCGTTGATCTTGCTCTTGATCTGGCCTGTGCCCTTGCCCCGACTTGCTGGAGTTGAAGAGGCCTGAGGTGGGGCGGGGTTGTGAACACGAAAACCGGCAGCCGACAAACACACCCACCACCCCGAACCCCGAACCGGCACAACTATTACCGAAGGCCGTAAAAAGCCTTGAAACCATCAACAAAACCGCAGCACGGCCAACAAACCCCGACCCCACAAAAACCGACCCGAACCCGGCCACCCCAAACCAGTCCCTACCGCATCCCGCCAGTAGCCATCCGCAGCCAGCAAAACCGGCACGCCAACGCCAAATCATCACCGAAGCAAACGTTGCCTGATACGGCGCTAGTTGAAGGTGACAGGTCCGGCGATGTCACGAGCCTGCACGACAGAGCCGTCCACAGTCCCCGAGACCGTGCCGGTCACGTCGCCAGCTCCGGTCACCGTGACGACAGCCGCCCGGTGCCAGTCGGCCAGCTCGGCGGCGAGCGTCGGATCGGCGGCAGCCGCGGCTGCCAGGGCCTGCGCCAGTCCCGGTACCTGCTCCGGCTGCAGCGGGCTGTCCAACGCAGGCAACGCTTCCCCGGCTTCGCCGCCGGAGCGCGTCTTCCACTTCCCCACGATCCACGCCAACCCGGCCAGACTTCGCCGCCCGGCTTCGCCCCCAGCCGCGTCCAGTGCCTTCGACAACGCACCGGCCAACATCTGCGCGGTGACGATCTCCATCGCCCGACCCCCCAGCCCCTGTCCGGCCGGCCCCAGCGCGCGCCGGCGTCCTCCTCATACCCGTCACGACGACGGTGTCGCGCTCGCCGTGGGGTCGTTCACCAGTCCGGCACAGAGTGTGTACGATTTGTCGCTCGGCTGCCAGCGTTCGTCAGAGCCGCCCCAGCCGGGCACGGTGTCCGTGGTGCACGTCGCCGTCGGGTCGTCGAAGCGGCGGAGTACCTGCCAGACCGCTTCGCCGGCCGGCGGTGCGGTTCCACACGTCATCGGGGCCCATGGCCCGTTCTTGTCCGCGCCTGGCGGCATCGCGTGGAAGCACTGGCCCTGCTTGATGTTCTTGATGTCGTAGGGCGTCGCGCTCGTGAAGTGGTCGTGGACGTAGTTCCAGATGGGCTGGTGCAAGACCAGGACGACGAGGAAGAGAAGCCCGCCGATGATCGAGCCCCATCCTGAACTGGAAGACGTCGAGGTCGCGGGACTCGTCGGTGGCTGCGGTTGCGGCTTGTCGATGACCGGCGGGCGCGGGAGTCCGGAGCTGGCGCCCAAGGTCACTGATTCCCACGGCATCTTCGGTTTCTTGCCCGGGTCCGCTTTCGCGTGTGCCGGCACTGCTTCGGTGGCTACGAGGTCCGGAGACGGAGCGGTCCACCCGTCGGGCTGGCCGCCGGCGAGGAGTGCCTGGGCCTGGGCGACGGTGGGTCGTTGCTCGGGCAGCTTCAGTGTCAGTGCGCTGATGAGGGGGGCGAGCCGTCCGGCGCGGGTCATCGGCGGCAGCGGCTTGGTGAGGATCGCGGTCAGCGTACCGGTGCGGCTGTTCTTCTTCTCGAACGGCGAGACGCCTTCCACGGCCTCGAACAGTGTCGCCCCGAGGGAGAACAGGTCGGCGGCCGGGCCGTCGTTCTGGCCTTCGGCGCGTTCCGGCGCCATGTATGCCATGGAGCCCATGACCGATCCGGAGACGGTCATGGTGGTGTCCGTCTCGGCTTTGGCGATCCCGAAGTCGGTGAGGAGTATCTGTCCGTCGTCGGAAAGCAGGATGTTGGCCGGTTTGACGTCCCGGTGCACGATGCCGGCCTTGTGTGCGAAGCCCAGTGCGGACAGCATGGCTTCGGCGATCCTCGCTACGGCGTCCACTTCCAGCGGAGCGCCGGGCGATTCCGGATCGGCGTGGTCGGACAGCAGCGCGGTCCGCAGCGAGGTGCCGCGTACCAACTGCATGACGATCCACGGTGCGCCGTCCTCGATGACGACGTCATAGACGGTGACGATGTTGGCGTGATCCGCCAGGGCCGCGGCGTTGCGTCCCTCGCGCTGGGCCCGGTCGAGCCGTTCCGCGTGCTGTGCGGGCGGCAACAGTGACAGCATGACCTCCTTGACGGCCACGGCCCGGCCCAACTGCTCGTCGGTCGCTTCCCAGACCCGGCCGAAGCCGCCGACGCCCAATAGTTCGATCAGCCGATAGCGACCCCCCACCAACGTCCCGATCTCAGCCATCGACAATCCCCCATACGAATGCTGTCATGCCCCGGGACCGACTCCCGCCAGGAGGATAGCCGTCGTGAACGTCGGTGTACACAGCGGACGTCCCGGCCGCGGGCGGGCAACCTGGCCGCGTCCTGACTCGGCACGGTGGTCTTCGAGGCCGTCAGGAGGGGACTACCGTAGGTGATGTCCGGTGTCGTTGGTGCGTTCCGAAGAAAGCGGTGCCGAGGTGGTCAGCGACCGGATGGCCACGGTCCTGGCGCGGCTGGACCGTGGCGGGAGCGGCGACGGCGGCGACAGCTTGTCGCATCTGGCCTCCTCGACGGTGGCCGGGATCGTGGGAGTCGACGGCATGTGCGCCGGGGTGGGTACCGGGCCCGCGGGCACGGTGCCGGCCTGGGGCGGTGAGGCGGTCGGCGCCGCGTTGGAGGACCTGCAGTTCACGCTCGGCGAGGGACCGAGCCGGGACGCCGCGGTGACCGGGGTCCCGGTCCTGACGCCGGACCTGGCCGACGCCCTGGCCCGCTGGCCGGCGTTCTCCCCGGCCGCGATGGGCTTGGGCGCGCGGGCGCTGTTCGTGTTCCCGCTGCGGATCGGTGCGATCGGGGTCGGCACGATGCTCGCGCATCGGCGCGCCCCCGGCGCCCTGGCGGCGGGCCAGATGACCGACGCGCTCGCGCTGGCCGACGCGGTGACGCTCGCCCTGTTACACAGGCAGTGGTCCGCGCCGGAGGACGCCGGGCGACCGGGCCCCGGCTGGGCACAGCCCGTGACCTACCGCGCCGAGGTGCACCAGGCGACCGGGATGGTCAGCGTGCAGCTCGGGGTGAACCTGGCCGAGGCGCTGGTCCGGCTGCGGGCCCGGGCCTGGGCCGAGGACCGTCCGCTGGCCGACCTCGCCGCCGACGTGGTGGCCCGCCGCCTGCGCTTCGACGCCTCGGATCGGTGAGGACACCCGGACCTACGGCAGACCCATGGCACCCGCACCCATGGCACCCGGACCTACGGCAGACCTATGACACCCGCACCTAATGGCACCCGGACCTGCGACAGGAAGCCCGGACCAGTGACAGCCCGATCAGTGACCCCCGGATCACAGACATCCCCGACCTCAGCTGGACGGCGCGGCCACACCCGCGACCTGCCTGGCGGGTCTACCTTGGAGGCATGAGCGTGACCCGTGAACGACAACTCGTCGAGACGTTCGTCGAGGTCGCCGACACCCTGGTCGACGACTTCGACGTCATCGACTTCTTGCTCACCCTGGCCGGGCGCTGCGTGCGGCTCCTGGACGTGGACGCCGCCGGCATCATGCTCATCGACCAGCGCGGGCATCTGCACGCCGCGGCGGCCTCCACCGAGAGCGCGCGGCTGGTGGAACTGTTCGAACTACAGACCGATGCCGGTCCCTGCGTCGACTGCTGCCGCACAGGCACCGCCGTGGTCAACGCCGATCTGGGGGCCAACGCCGAGCACTGGCCCCAGTTCGCCGAAGCCGCGCGGGACTCGGGTTTCGTGGCGGTGCACGCCCTGCCGCTGCGCTTGCGGGAGACCGTCATCGGGGCCCTGAACCTCTTCAGCGCCGAGAGCCGGGTGCTGACCGAGGACGACGTCCGCGCCGGGCAGGCGCTGGCGGACGTGGCGACCATCGGCATCCTGGCCCAGCGCAGCCTGCACCAGGCCGAGCTGCTCGCCGCGCAGCTGCAGAGCGCCTTGAACAGCCGCATCGTCATCGAACAGGCCAAGGGGGTGCTGGCCGAGCGCCGCCAGGTCGGCGTCGACGAAGCGTTCCGGCTGCTGCGCGAACACGCCCGCAACCACAATCTGCGACTCTCCGATGTGGCCCGTGACGTCGCCGAACGCTCGGCGGCGGCGGCCGAACTGTGGGGCGCCTGACCGCTGGAACGAACACCTTGGAGCCGGCGAGCCCGGTGATCGCCTCGGCGCCGCGCCGGTTTGGGCTCCGGCGTTCCGGACAGCAGGAGGGGCGTCGGCCGACCCGCGTTTCGGCCGGTGGCGTTGCGATCGATTCCTGCGACCGATCGATAGCGTTGGTTTCGACTGGGCTTCGATATCAGGGATCTGGATCTGCCATGGGCTACGGAACGGCGTCGAAGAAACTGGTGCCGCGCGTCCCGCACCGGCACGGCGAGGGCGAGAAGGATCATCTGACGAGTTTCGGCGGCCTGGCCGCGCTGTCGCTGGACGCGTTGAGCTCGGTCGCCTACGGCCCGGAGGCCATACTGCTGGTGCTGGCGGTGGCCGGCACCTCCGCGCTGCGGCTGACGCTGCCGATCACCATCGCCATCACCGTGCTGCTGGCGGTGCTGGTGGTCTCCTACTGCCAGGTCATCGCGGTGCATCCGGACGGCGGCGGCGCCTACGCGGTGGGCAAGAAGGACCTGGGCGGCACGGTCAGCCTGCTGGCCGCCGCCAGCCTGGTGGTCGACTACGTCCTGACGGTCGCGGTCAGCCTGGCGGCCGGTGCGGCGAGCCTGGCCTCGGTGTTCCCGTCTCTGGCGCACCACATCCTCGGCATGACCCTGCTCGGTCTGGTCCTGATCGCGGGTATCAACCTGTGGGGCGTCGCCGAGAGCGCGCGGGCCTTCATGGTGCCGATGCTGCTCTTCCTCGGCGCCGTCTTCGCCGTCATCGGCGCCGGGCTGTTCCGGACGCATCCGGCGGCGGTGGTGGGCACGGCCGCACCCGTCCATGCCGTCGAGGCGGTGAGCGTGCTGCTGGTGCTGAAGGCCTTCGCCGCCGGCTGCTCGGCGCTGACCGGGATCGAAGCCATCGCCAACGGGGTGCCGACCTTCCGCGAGCCGCGCGCCGAACGCGCCCAGCGCACCGAGCTGATGCTCGGCGGGCTGCTGGCCGCCATGCTCCTCGGACTGGGCGTCCTGATCCACCGGCAGCATGTCGCGCCGCGCGGGGGCGTCACGGTGCTGGCTCAGCTCACCGCGGGTTCGTTCGGCACCGGCTGGGCGTACTACGCCACGAACATCATCGTCACCCTGATCCTGGCCCTGGCCGCGAACACCAGCTTCGGCGGACTGCCGGTCCTGATGAGCCTGCTGTCCCGCGACAACCGCCTGCCCCACCTGTTCGGCCTGCGTGCCGAGCGCCCGGTCTACCGCTACGGCGTGGTCGCCCTGGCGCTGCTGGCCGGGCTGCTGCTGACGGCGGTGCACGCGGCCACGGACCGGCTGATCCCGCTGTACGCGATCGGGGTCTTCATCGGATTCACCATCAGCCAGACCGGGCTGGTCCGCCACTGGTTCGGCGAACGCCCGCCGCGCTGGCGGCTGCGCGCCGCCCTCAACGGAACCGGCGCGGCCCTGACCGGGCTGGCCGCCGTCGTGTTCATCATGACCAAGTTCGCGTCCGGGGCCTGGGTCGTGGTGATCACCGTGCCGGCGCTGATGCTGCTGTTCGCCCGGATCCAGAGCTACTACACGGCTGTCGGCCGCGAACTGGACCTGTCCGGAACCTCCACACCCCCGCTGACGCCGACCCGAAGCCTGGTGATCGTCCCGGTCGGCAGTGTCAGCAAGCTGACCGAGCACGCGCTGTACGCCGCCCGGTCCCTGGCCGACGATGTGGTCGCGGTCAGCGTCTGGCCGGATCCCGGGCAGTGTTCGCAGTTCCGCGACGCCTGGGACCGGTGGGATCCCGGTGTCCGGCTCGAAACCCTGGTGAGTCCGCACCGGTCGCTGGTCCACCCGATGGTCGCCTACGTCCGACAGGCGGCGGAGGGCAGTCGGCAGGTCGCGGTCCTCATCGTCGAGGTCCAGCCGCACCGGTGGCGCTACCGCATCCTGCAGAACCAGCGCGGTCTGCTGCTGGCAGCGGTTCTGCGCGCCAGCACCGATGTCGTCATCTGCACCATCCCCTACCGCCTCACCTCGCGGTAGACGATCGCCTCCGGCGGCAACCGCGGGTCACAGCCGACGGCTACTGCGAGAGCCAGTCGGGGCCGACGGCTAGAGCGAGTCGGGGCCAACGGCTACTACACGTCACCGCCGGCGTGTGTCCTGAGCCTGCCGAGGATCCCGGTGAGCAGACGGGAGACCTGCATCTGCGAGACGCCGAGCTCCTTGCCGATCTCGGTCTGCGTCATGCTCCGGAAGAAGCGCATGAGCAGGATCTCCTTCTCCCGCGCGGACAAGGTCGCCAACAGCGGTCGCAGGGTCTCGCGATCGATGACGTTCTGGATGCCACGATCGTCGGCACCCATCAGGTCGACCGGCGAGGAGCCGGACCCGTCCTCGGTGGCGGCCGGCACGTCCAGGGACCCCACGGCGTGCAGCCCGGTCGCGCCGATCGCGTCGGCCACCTCCCCCGGATCGGCGGCCAGCAGCACCGCGAGTTCCTGGACGGTCGGAGCCCGGTTCAGGTCCTGCGAGAGGGTCTCGGTGGCGTCTCGCAGTTCACTGCTGAGCTCCTGGATGCGTCGCGGCACGTGGACCGCCCACGTCGTGTCCCGGAAGTAGCGCTTGAGTTCCCCGAGGATCGTGGGGGTGGCGAAGGTGAGGAAGCCGGTGCCGAAGCCGGGATCGAAGTGGTCGACCGCCTTGACCAGGCCGACATAGGCGGACTGGAGGAAGTCCTCCGCGGCCTGGCCGCGCACGCCGTAGCGGCCCGCGACATAGCGGGCGTAGGGCATGTACTCGGTGATCACGGCCGTCCGCAGAGCGGACCGTTCGGCGTCGTCGGGTGCCAGGCTGTGCATCCGGTCCAAAGACCGCAGCGCCGCGGCCCGCTGATCGGTCCGGTCACGACCGTGGCGATCGCGGCCGTGACCGATCCGCGGCTCGAAGGCGGGGTCGTGGGCCCGGCCGCGCTGGTGCGGCACAAGCACGGCGGCGGTCGCATCGCCGCCGATCACATCGATGTCTGTCGCATCCCAGCTGGTCGCATCCCGGCCAGTCGCGACGCCTCCCATCGCGTCGCGGCCTGTCGCGTCGGGCCGGGTGCGGAGTCCAGAGCCCGTCCGGGAACGGCGCGATTGACCTCGTGGCACGCGTGGTCGCACCGCGCGTGCCGGCGTGCTGATGGAAGCTGTGCCCATGAAGCGCCCTACGCTTTCGCATATGGGGCGTCGACTGCGTGGGAGGGCTTTCGCGGCCGAGGGTGAAACCGGTGCCTGCCCCGACCGCATACGGCGCGTCGGAATTCACGGCGCCAAAGTCTGGGGCGTATGAAGTTACAGCCACAGTAGCGCGAATCGATACGGTGCGTATATAGCGCCCCTGGCTCCTACCTGGCGCGATCACGAGGGGCCAGCGGCCCGGTACGCGGGAGCGCGGACGGGAGCACGGAGGCGGACGCGGACGCGGGCGCGGGCGCGGCAGCCGGACTCAGCCGGTGCTCGGCCAGGCGCCGGGGGTCGGGCCACCGCACATCGGTGGCCCAGCCGAGGCGCTCGAACAGCCGGATCACCCCGGCGGACAGGTCGATCTGGCCGCGATCCACGCCGTGCCGGGCGCAGGACGGATCGGAATGGTGGGTGTTGTGCCAGCTCTCGCCCATCGACAGCAGGGCCAGCGGCCACAGGTTCGTGGCCCGGTCGTGGCGGCGGGTCGCGAACGGCCGCGTGCCCATCAGGTGACACAGGGAATTGACACTCCACGTCACATGCTGGAGCAGGAACACCCGGGCCAGTCCGGCCCATATCAGTGCCGTGACTCCCGCGGTCCAGGCGAAGTCGCCGATCGCCCAGCCGGCCAGAGCGGGCAGGGCCAAGGACGCCACACACAGCACGGGGAACATCCCGGAGATCCGGCGCATGGCCGGTTCGGCCACCAGGTCCGGGGCGAAGTGGTCGACGTCGGTCGGGTCGTCGCCGAACAGCCAGCCGAAGTGGGCGTGGACCAGGCCGTGCAGTTGGCCCACCGGTCCGGTGCCGTACCGGTAGGGCGAGTGCGGATCGCCGGGCCGGTCGGTGAACGCGTGATGCCGCCGGTGGGTCGCGACCCAGCTGATGACCGAGCCCTGGAAGCTCATCGATCCCGCGACCGCGAGCCCCGCGCGCAGGGCCGGTTTGGCGGTGAAGCTCCGGTGGGTCAGCAGTCTGTGGAAGCCCACGGTCACGCCGAACCCGGTCAGGAAATAGAAAAAGCCCGCCAACAGCAGGTCGACGGCACCGACGCCCCTCCCCCACAACAACCACACCGCGGCGACGAGGCCGAGCAGCGGCGCGGTGACCAGCAGGGCCGTCACGGCGACTTGGATTCTGCGTTGGACCGGCGTCGTGGCGGTCGGCGGGTGGCCGGGAAACGGCTCTACGCCGTCATAGGGGATAGCAGCCATGGCGGTTACCTCACTGGTTGAATGCAGCGAGGCGGGTCACGAGACCGGCGTGAGGTCCAGACCTGATCGAAAACTCGGTCGGGCTGCGATGATTGGGTGCTTCACAGGCATTCTACGGCCGCTGGCCGGGCGCGGGCCAGGAGCGGCCGGGCGGTGGGACGACGTCCTCGGAAGGACGGCGCCGCCTGCTGCGATGCCGCGCCTCGCGGGGTGAGACGCGGCACCGGTCCAGGGGGTGTTACTTGGGGAGGATGACGCCGACGAAAGCGCGGTAGCGCCGCAGCGCCAGGCGCAGCTCCTCGGTTCCGGGACTGCCGTCCTGCCAGTCGGCCGCCAGATCGGTCCTGCGGGCCTGGAAAGCCTCGAGCAGGGCCGCGGCGATCTCGTCGATGAGCTGGTCGGCGTCACGCACGGACTGCGGCGGGTCCTCCACGAAGCCGACCTGGATCTCGGCCCAGCGGCTGAGGAAGGCCTGCTCCGCCGCGTCGCTCAAGAGCGGGCCGCTGACGACCGGGTCCGACGTCGCCTTGGACGAGGTCTCCATCGACGTCTGCGGCTCCGCAGGCTCCAGCTCTGCGGATTCTGGTTCCGCGGACTCCTGTTCCGCGGACTTCTGCTCCGCGGATTCCTGTTCCACGGACTTCTGCTCCACGGACTCCTGCTCCACGGACTCCTGCTCGACGGAATCCGGCTCCGGCGACCGCTCCTCGGTGAGCACGCCACCGTCGTCAGCCCACCGGTGGGTCGGCTCGGTGGGGAAGGTGTCCTGGTTCATAACCGGTTCGGCGTTCACGGTGTAACCTCCGATTCCTTGATCCTGCGCGACACCGCTGCACCGGGCTCGGTGAGCAGGTCTTCGAAGAGTGTCTGGTACTGCATCAGGGCTTCGCGTTTCGCCTCGGTCGGCATCGACGCCGGATTGGTCCGCAGGCGTTCGCTGACCCACAGCGCCTGGCGGTAGTCCGCCAGGGCGGGTCCGTGCCGGACCGAGAGCAGCGCCAACTGCTCGCCTTGATCGTCGACGGGATATCCCCTGGCTTCCAACAGCCGGGTCAGCAGCTGCGCGGCACTCGTCACGGCGACCCCCGGGTCATCGAGGAAACCGCCTCGGATGTGCTGCCAGGACGTGGCGTAGAACTCCCGGTCGTTCGCGCTGATCGGTTCCAGGGGAAGCCTGTCGTGCATCTGGCTGCGCCGCGCCAGCTCCCGATCCGCGGCGCGCGTTCCGCCTTGCTCGGCCCGCACCCGGGCGTATTCGGGCCCGAACGCGGTACGGATCCGGCGCTTGGTGTACTCGTGCCGGCCGCTGTACGCCGCGAAGGCGATGACCAGGACGATGGCGATGACGGCGAAGACCGCGGCGATGATCATGAGGGCCTCCTCAAAGGGGCTTCCGCCCATGAGTACCCGAATCACCGGATTCAAACGGGGTAGCGCACATACTTCAGAACCCGACTTCGGAGCCGGGCTTCAGGGCCGGGCTTCAGAGCCCGGCTTCAGAGCCAGCTTCTCTGTGCGCTCTCACTTGGCCTTGACGTGCTTGGTGATCGTGGCCTGGCCGACGTTGTCCTCGTCTATGGCGTCGGCCTTGTTCCGGTCGGCCAGCAGGCTGCCGTCGCCGAGCTCGAAGCCGCGCTTGAACTGCGCGACCGCGTCCTTGAACGCCGAGACCGTGTCGTCGGAGAGCTGACCGGTCTCCCGGACGGTCGCCAGCACTTCCTCGTGGCTGGTCTTCAGGAACGAGATGAACTCGCTCTCGAAACGCCGCACGTCGGACACCGGCACATCGTCGATCGAGCCGGAGGTACCGATCCAGATCGCGGCCACCTGGTCCTCGACCGGGTACGGCGTGTACTGGCCCTGCTTCAGGATCTCGACCATGCGCTGACCACGGGCCAGCTGCGCCTTGGACGCGTCGTCCAGGTCCGAGGCGAAGGCCGCGAACGCCTCCAGGTCACGGAACTGCGCCAACTCCACACGCAGCGAACCGGACACCGAACGCATCGCCCGCACCTGCGCCGAACCACCCACGCGGGACACCGAGGTACCCACGTTGATCGCCGGACGCACACCGGAGTTGAACAGGTCCGTCTCGAAGAAGACCTGACCGTCGGTGATCGAGATGACGTTGGTCGGAATGAACGCCGAGATGTCGTTCGCCTTGGTCTCGATCACCGGCAGACCGGTCATGGAGCCGGCACCCATCTCATCGGACAGCTTCGCGCAACGCTCCAGCAGACGCGAATGCAGATAGAAGACGTCACCGGGATAGGCCTCGCGCCCCGGCGGACGACGCAGCAGCAGCGACATCGACCGATAGGCCTCAGCCTGCTTGGTCAGGTCGTCGAAGACGATCAGCACGTGCTTGGAGTCATACATCCAGTGCTGGCCGATGGCCGAACCGGTATACGGCGCCAGATACTTGAAACCCGCCGAGTCCGAAGCGGGGGCGGCGACAATCGCCGTGTACTTCATCGCGCCGGCCTCCTCCAACGCGCCCTTGACGGCCGCGATGGTCGAACCCTTCTGGCCGATGGCGACGTAGATGCAGCGGACCTGCTTCTTCGGGTCGCCCGACTCCCAGTTCTGCTTCTGGTTGATGATCGTGTCCACGGCCACCGCGGTCTTGCCGGTCTGCCGGTCGCCGATGATCAGCTGACGCTGGCCACGGCCGATCGGCGTCATCGAGTCGATCGCCTTGATACCGGTCTGCAACGGCTCCTTCACCGACTGCCGGGCCATCACACCCGGAGCCTGCAACTCCAGAACCCGGGTCCCCTCGGCCTCGATCGGGCCCAGGCCGTCGATCGGCTCACCCAGCGGGTTCACCACCCGGCCCATGAAGTTGTCACCGACCGGCGTCGACAAGATCTCGCCGGTACGGCTCACCGTCTGGCCTTCAGCGATCCCCTCGTAATCGCCGAGCACGACCACGCCGATCTCCCGGACATCCAGGTTCAAGGCGATGCCCAGAGTGCCGTCCTCGAACTTCAGCAGCTCGTTGGTCATGGCTGAGGGCAGACCTTCGACCCTGGCGATACCGTCACCGATCACGGTCACAGCCCCGACCTCATCGATCGGCGCCGTCGTCGCCTCATAAGAATCGACAAAGCGCTCCAACGCGTCCCGGATCTCATCCGGACGGATCGTGAGTTCCGTCATGGCTATTCCTGTTCTCTTCGATTCGATGGACGCGCTTCATTCGACATCGGCGAAGGCATCGACGGCGGTCGGATAACAGCGCAGCGCCGCCGCGAGTCCGGTGATATCGAGCATCTTCTGCAAACGACGGTCCGTACGGCACAGCCGGATCCACCCGCCGCCTGCGCGAGCCCAGTTATGGATGAGGACGAACGCGTTCAAGCCCGCGCAGTCGCAGAAGTACAAACCGGCCAGGTCTACGACGACGTAGGGGCGGGGGCGGGATTCGAACGTTTCGAAGCAGACGGTCTTGACGGCGGGCGCGGTCGCGATGTCCAACTCGCCGGCCAAGGAGACCACCGGCCTGCTCGCGGTCGGGTCGACCGATATGGTCAACAAGGCCCGCGAGGTACTGGCGGGGGCGCCGATATCCAGCCGACCGGAATCGGACCGCCCACGTAAGTCGATGCCCGAGTCGATGCGCGAGTTGATGTCCGCCATGCCGGCCCCCTAGGACGTGCCGCAGGAGTGCGAAGCGTCACCGGGGTCCGGGGAGACCGCCCAGATTGGCCGGGCGTAGTTCAAGTCTAGACCTCCCGGCCAACAGGGAGGCTTTAGTTCAGAAGGTCTTCATCGCTGCCGCTGCTGCGGGTGACGCAGCCGCACCACGCCGAAGACGAGGGCCGCGGCGACCAGCACGCAGCCGATGATCAGCAGGTAGAACAGGCCTTTGACGACGGCGCCGATGATGCCCAGCACGACCGCGGCCAGGATGAGGAGCAGGAACACAACCATGGCGCTTCTTCCTCTTGCGGGCAGATGGTCAGTTGGGGCAGCTAGCCGGCTTGCGGGCAGCTGGTCGGCTTGCGGGCCGATGGTTAGCTTGCGGGCCGATGGTTAGCTTGCGGGCCGATGTTCAGCGGCGAGCGAGTTGCCGCTCCCCGGAGGCACCGGGCTCGTACGGCAGCTCGTAGTGCTGGAAAACAGCTTCCTCGTCCTCGAAGGGGAGGACGTCGTCGGTACCGATCGCCGGGCTTCCCTTCACCAGCGACTTGGCATAGTTGACCCTGACGTAGTCGGGTCCCACGACCACGTTGTCCAGCGGGACGAACACCAAGCGGTGCCTGGTGGGAAGGCCCACCCGGACGGTCGCCATCGAGGGTTCGTCGGTACTGGTGTCCACGTAGACCGCCTCCAAGGAGCCGATCTTGTGCCCACCGGAGTCGACCACATCGTAGGTACGCCACTCCCGCAGGTCCGCTGCCTGGATCATCGTGCCTCCTCCCGCGCCGACCGGCGGCGTCTCAGGGTCCACCGCCATGTCCGGGCGGACATGGCGCAGATCAGGTCACGGCCTTAGCCGTCTTTCCCTTCGCCCCGTTGGTTGGCGATGTCTATGCGATTACGCCGGCTGTCGGCGATGACGAATCCCAGCGCCAGCGCCATCACGATGACGGCGACGACCCACATGAAGTTCACCGCGAAGCCGATCAGGCCGCAGAGCAGAGCCACGGAGAGCGCGCTGAGCATGACGGCGTCCGGGCCCCTCTTCTGGCTCAGGAGCCGCCGGAGCCGTTCGTCCGGCCTGAACTCCCGGCCGGGCTGAGCCGATCGGGGAGCTTGCGCACTGTACCCAGCCGTGTGGATGCCTTGGTCGCCGATGACGTTGCTTTTGTCGGGTCTCATCATGAGGCCCCCGATCTCCCTCCGGTCGCGAAGGGGCAATAGCTCTACTTGGGCTTATTGCCAGCATACGCCCGTCAACTCCCGATATAGCGCGAGCCGCGGAATCAGCGGGGCCCGGCGGCCGGGGGCGGACCAGGCGTTTCACTTCGCCAGCCCGGACACGAGGTTGATCGACGTCGCGATGATCACGGCACCCAGCGGGAACGACAGCCAGGCGTGCCGCAGCGCCGTGCGCCGGATCTCCTTGGACCCGATGTTCGTGTCGGAGACCTGGAACGTCATGCCGATGGTGAACGCCAGATAGGCGAAGTCGCTGTACTGCGGGGCGTCAGACTCGTTGAAGTCGATCCCGCCGACCTCGCCGGAGTAGTACAGCCGCGCGTACTTCAACGTGAACACCGTGTGGACGAGCGTCCAGGACGCGAAGACCGAGACCAGCGCCAGCGCCGCCTGCCCGTACTTGGCGTTCCCACTCGCGTGGCCGGCTCCGAACAGCACGACCCCGACGGCGACCAGGCTCGCGACCGCGGCCCCGAGCAGGACCAGGTCGGCCAGATCGCGGCTGGGGTTCTCCCGGTTGGCATGTCCTGCCGTGGCCTCCGCGTCCAGGCTCCACACCGCGGACCACACCCACGCGCAGAAGACGACCGCCAGCACGTCCCAGCCGATCAACGGCGCGGCCCGGCCGGCGCCCAGCAACGCCGCGGCCACGCCTGCCACGGCCGCCGCGGCGACGGACACCAGCAGCTTCGTCCGGGCCGAGCTGACCGGCCGGCCGGTCGCATTCCGATTCCGGTCGCCGGTGTGCGCTTGACTCGTCAAGGGCGGGACCCCGACCGATCACCATGGCGGCGGACCGTACGGCGCTCCTCCTCGGACATCGCTCCCCATACCCCGTACTGGGCCATCCGTGGATGGGCAAGTGCCCACTTGCGGCAGGACTCGACCACCGGACACTGCTGGCACACCGCTTTCGCCGCGGTGAGCTGCTGCTTCGGCCGGGTGTAGCCGGGCGCCGTGATCGGGAAGAACAGCTCCGGTTCGCTGGTCCGGCAGGCGCCCTGCTGGACCCAGTCGGACATGTCGTCTCCCGGTGTCCGCAAACGCTGCTGACCCGCTGGACGGGCACCGTTCCGGCGTTTGGGCGGGCCGGCACCCCCCGCGCGCGGTCGGGTGCCGACGATCCTGGCGTGGCCAGGCGTCCCGGTGGCGTAAGTCATCAGTACCCTCCTTCGGTGGGACGCGCCAATGCGTCGCGGAGCCGGTCGACCAGACCCGGCACGGGTCCGGCAAGCACGTCGCCCGGAGGCGTCGTGACGGCCGCCGGGTGCGGTCGGGTCGGTCTGACCGACTTGCCGGCTTGAACCCGCTCACCGATTTCACGCAACTCCGTCGGTGGGCACGCCGCGGCCAGACACGGGAACAGCTGCGTCTCCTCGTCGGCGACATGGGAGCGGGTCACGGTCATCAGCTTGATGAGCACCCGGTCGAAGACCTCGTCGGTCGCTTCGAGCGGCTCAAGCTGCTTCATGAGCGCCTCGGCCTCGGCGTCTGCACTCACCGCGTGATCGACCACCGCCTGTCCCCCATCGGCCTCGCGGACGATCGGGTAGACGTACTGCTCTTCGGCCACCATGTGCCGGACCAGTTCGATGATGGCCTGGTCCGCGAGCTCCTTGCGGCGGTTGCGGTAATGGGCATGGTCCTGGACCTTCTTGAACAGCTCCTCGACGTCCTGGTGGTCGCCCCTGAGCACCGCGATGACGTCAGGGGTTTCCGGGCTGCCAGGGGTACCAGGGCTGCCAGGGCTGTCCTCGGCTATTGACATGGCGACTCCGATGCGACTGTGCGCGGGTCGCGGGATAGAACCGCGAGCCTCCTGCTGCCCTGCCCGCCCGAGAGTAAACAGCCTCGTCACGGTCCGCGCTCGGAGTCAGATGCCGGACAACCACACGGCGTAGTGCCACTGCCCGTCCCGCACCCCCGTGTATCGCAGGCTCGGCAACGCCGCGTGCAATGCTCCGCGTGCGGCTCGGTTGCCGACCTGAATCTGCGCATACAACACGGGCACCGCAGCCGCCTTGGCCACAGCGGCGACTTCCTTGACCAGTCTCGTACCTAGACCGCCTCCCTGGTGGCGGTCGCAAACCAGGGCCGCGAGTTCGGCGGAGTCGCGGTCGTTGCCCAGTCCGTACTCCGCCCAGCCCACGATGCGGCCTTCGCTCTCCGCCACGCAGGCGTTCCACGTGCCGCGTGCCCAGCCTTCGGCGATCCGGGCTAGATACCAATCGGGGATCGTGGGATACGGCACGCCGAACCGGAGGGCCAGCGTGTCCCGCGAGATCCCGACAGCGGCCTCGCCGAGTCTTTCGATGTCGTCCGCACGCCATGGACGCAGCTGTACGGTGCCGGGCTCCACAATGACGGCCACGGTCATCACCTCTGGCGGCTGGTGATGCCGCAGGCGGTGGCGGCGGATACGGCCGCGGTGCCGGCGATGAACCACCAGGCCTGGCCGAAGGAGTGCGCCGGATGGCGTGCGGAGTCCGCCGCGCTGACGATGGCGATGAGGATGGCGACGCCCAGGACGTAGCCGAGTTGGCGGCTGGTGTTGACCACGGCGCTGCCGGAAGCCGCCTGTGCTCCGGGCAGGTGGGCGGTGGCCTGGGTCAGCATGACCGGCAGGGCCAGGCCGATCCCGGCGCCGATCACGAGCCATCCCGGCAGGATCTGCGTCGCGTACCGGGGATCCGAGGAGGCACTCGCGGCCAGCAACACGGCACCGGCGGCGAACACCAGGTTCCCCGCCGCCACCAGGGCTCCGGCCGGGACGCGCGAGGCCAGGCGCCTCCCGACGGCCGCGAACACCGGCACCATCACCGGCCCGGGGGCCAGGGCCAGGCCGGTGACCAGCGTGGAGTAGCCGACCGGGCCCTGCAACCACAGCACGACGGACGGGAAGACCGCGCCGAAGGCGACGCAGAACATCAGCACTGTGATGTTGGCCCAGACGAAGGCCGGTATCCGGAACAAGGCCGGATCCACCACGGGTGAGGGGTGGTGAAGCATCCGGAATACGAACACCGCGATAGCGACCGCGGCGACAGCGAAGACACCGAGGCTCTGCGCTCCGGTCCACCCCCAATCCTGGCCCTTCACCAGGCCCAGCGAGGCCGCACCGAAGGCAACGGCCAGCGCCGCCGTGCCCACCGGATCCGGCATCCGCACCACTGACGCCTCCCGCAGGTCGGGAAGCACGCGGCGGGCCGCCACGAACGCCGCCACCCCCACCGGAACGTTGATCACGAACACCCATCGCCAGGACAACTCCACCAGAGCGCCGCCGACCACCGGGCCCACCGCGCCCGCGAACGAGCTGGTGGTGGCCCAGATCCGGACCGCGCCGGCCCGGCGCTCCGCCGGCAGCACAGTGAGCAGCAGCCCGAGGCTGGCCGGGGTGAGCACGGCCGCGCCGACCGCCTGCACTCCGCGGAAGAACACCAGCCACCACAGCTGGGGTGCGAGGGAGCAGGCGGCGCTCGCGGCGGTGAACAAGACCAGTCCCGCGAGGAACGCCGGCTTGCGGCCGTAGCGGTCGGCGAGCCGGCCCGCGGGGATCAGCAGCGCGGCGTAAAGGATCGTGTAGGCGTTCAGGACCCAGCTCAGATCGGCGAGCCGGGCACCGAACTCGGCGCCGATGCCCTTGAACGCGACGTTGACCACGAAGACGTCGAGCATCGCCATGAACGCCGCGGAGCACACGACGAACGTGATCACCGATGGTCGGGCGCCCTCCGGGCGCACGGCTTCCTGGGGCGGTGCGGCTTGTATCGCCACGCGAATCTCCTTGCGATCGATCCCAGTTGTTCGAGAGCGGCAGCGGCAGAGCTCAACTGACGGCAGGGCTCAGCCGGCAACAGAGCTCAGCCGGCCGCAGGGCTCTAACTATCCCGAAATATAGCCAGCGAGAGTCTGGCTATACAAGACTCCAGTCGAAGTCGGTATCATGGGGCCCATGCCCGTAGTCATGGAAGGCGCGCTGGCCGACCTCGGCGCGTGGAAGACCGACCACTGCTCGCTGACCAAGGCGCTGGAGGTGGTCGGAACCCGCTCCGCGCTGCTGATCCTGCGCGAGGCCTTCTACGGCACCACCCGGTTCAGCGGCTTCGCCAGCCGGATCGGCGTCACCGACCGCGCCGCCGCCCACCAACTACGGCACCTGACCGGCGCCGGCCTGCTCGCCAAGCGCCCCTACCGCGAGGACGGCGGCCGCACCCGCGACGAATACGTGCTCACCGACATGGGCCGCGACCTGTTCCCGGTCATCGTGGCCCTGATGCAGTGGGGCGACAAATACCTGCAGGACGGCACGGCGCCGCTGCACTACCTCGACCACGAGACGGGCGTCCCGGTCCACGTCGAGGTGCGCAGTGAGAGCGGGGACGCGGTCGAGCTGGAACAGGTCGGCGTCCGGAAGAACCCCGCGTGGTCTGCACCGAAGGCACCGACCACGCCGAACGCGCCGAACCCACCGAACGCGCCGAAAACAGTCCGGGAGCGTCCGGACACGGCTTCCTGACCGGCCGCTGGAAGCTCGCAACCGCTCCGGGCGACGCCCGCACCGGCCGGTACGCCACCGATCAGGTTCTGCGCGAGATGACCATGATGTATTCGCAGGGAGCGTCCGTCCGGTTGGCGAAGCCGTGGTCCGCATCGGCTTGGAAGAACAGGGAGTCGCCCGCGTTCAGGGTCTCGCTGATCCCGCCGACCGCGACGGTGAGGGCGCCCTCCAGCACCACGAGCTGTTTCTCCGTACCCGGCGGATACGCGGGTAGCAGCCCGGTGGAGACCTGCGCGGGGAGGTAGTGGACGACCATCTCGGCACGTCCCGCGCCCGGGGCCGCCGACACGATGTGCCGCTCGAAGCCGGTTTCCGGGTCGCGGAAAACGGGGCGATCCGTCTTGCGCATCACGACGGCCACGCCGGACGCGGCGGCTGCCGGCGCACCGATCAGGTCCGAGAGCGACACCTGGAGCGCGTGGGCGATCCTGGACGCGACGCCGATCGTCGGGCTCTTCTCGCCGCGTTCGACCTTGGACAGCATCGCCCGGCTGACCGATGACCGGGTGGACAGCTGCTCCAGCGTCAGGCCCGCCTCCTCGCGGCGTCGCCGCACGTTGGCGCCGAACGCGCCGGCCAGGTCGTCACCGGGCTCCGGCTCGGCCGCGTTTCCATCTTGCTTGACCACCGTGCTCCTAGATCGATGGATACCTCGCTGCCCACAGTGTAGAGTTTCTCCTAAAGTAGATTCTATCTTCCATCGAAGATGGACGGTGCACGCCCGACCCGACGGAGGGGTTCCATGCGGTTGATCTCGAGTGGCCGGCACCACGCCACGTTCGAATTCGGCGACCTTCAGGTGGTCTCATTGCGGGACGGGTACATCGACATGCCGCCGACCCGGCTCCGCGACGAGGACGGACGCCCGCTCGACGAGCTGCCGGCCGCCGTCCCCCTGGCCGACGACAACCTCCGGCTGTCAGTCAACGCCTTCTTCATCACCGACGGCGCCCGCTCGGTCCTCATCGACACCGGCGCCTCCGACGTCTGGCACGTCCCCGGCATGGGGTTGATCTATGCCGCGCTCGACGAAGCGGGGATCGACCGCGCGCAGGTCACCGACGTCGCCATCACCCACCGGCACGAAGACCACGTAAGCGGCCTGATCGCGCCCGACGGCTCCGAGGCCTTCACCGAACTCGAGCGCGTGTGGATCGGCGCGGGCGACACCTCGGTGTTCACCGGCCGACTCGCGCCGCTCCGCGACCGGGTGGTACCCGTGTCGGAAGCGGTCGCGATCAACGCCTGGACCACCGCGATCCCGACCCCGGGCCACACACCCGGCCACACCGTCTACGCCGTCCGGAGCAGCACCGGCCACCTTCTCGCCTGGGGCGACACCGTCCACGTCCCCACGCTCCAATTCGACCAGCCGAACGTGTCCTGGGAACTCGACGGCGACCAGCCCCAGGCCCGCGCGGCACGAGCGGCCCTACTCGCGCAACTGACCCAACCGCAGCACTTCGTGGCCGGCGCTCACCTCGACTCACCCGGCATCGCCCGCGTGAGCGCCGCCGGCGACGGCTATGCGCTGGAGTACCTCGCGCCGCCGATCGGCTGATCGGGCGTGTCGGCACCTTCACGCGCGGGGCGAGACCGACCACCTCTCGGCGGTCTCGGTCCGCGTCACCTATCCGGGCGAACGGCACGCCACCGCCGTCACCGTCGGCACCACGCGGTTCGGCGGCCACACGCCGGTGTCCGACGACGCAATGCGGCAGATCGGCAGCACCACCAAGGCGTTCACCTCGGTGGTGCTGCTCCAGTCGGAAGCCGAGGGGCGGCTGTCCATCCACGACACGCTCGGCAAGTGGCTTCCGCAGTACCCGGCGTGGAGCAGTGTGACGATCCAGCGCCTCCTCGAAGTGCTCGCCCTGATGGCGCGCGGTCTGTCCAACCCGGCGATCGCCGCCGAACTGGTCATCAGCGAGCGCGCGGTGCACAAGTACATCAACCGGATCTTCGGCAAGCTCGGCCTGCCGCCGACGGAAAGCGCGCACCGGCGGGTGACAGCGGTGCTGCGCTGCCTGGACGGCAGCGGGTCCCACACGGCCCGGCCGACGTCAGTGTTCTGACACCGCACCGGGCGCGCTGATCCAGATCAGCCCGGACCAGCCCGGACCAGCCCGCCCGGCATTACCGAAGGCCGGGACCAGGGGTCCCGGCCTTCGGGCATATACGGGGTGCGGCTTCGCGCTGCACCCCGCTGGTGCCCTGGCTCGCCAGCGCCCGCCTGTAGCGAGCCGGCACCACGCTGAGCCGCCAGAGGCCCCCCGGCACCCAGCATGCTCAGCCCAGGGGGTGTTACAGGGTGTCGACCTGGAACAGAGCCCTGCGTAATTTGGCAGTGGTCATCTCCATACCCGCCACGGCATGGATGGTCAGGACGGCGTCGCCGGATACCCCGAAGATCCCGGCTGCCTCCAGGACCTTCGTCTTCTCCTTCGTGGCCTGGGCACCGTCGACGGCACACATCTGGACACATGATGGAGCGCAGGGAGCAGGGGATCGCAGACTGCGGGAAGACGGATCACTGCGGCGATCAGCACTTCGGGCGGGCCGGTCCTGGGGAGGGTGTTCACCGTCGGGCGGGGGCCTGGCCCGGACAGCGCCCAGTACGTATGGTCACGATTCGAGACGGTATACGTACCCTGCGTTGCGCACCCCAGTCTGCACCGATGCCCGGCGTTCTGCAAGGGCCGACGCCGAATACGGGCTGCCTGTAGTGGTTGTGCTTGTCTGGTCGTGCTTATGGTGCCTGTGTGGCCACGTTCTGGAACCGCTGACGGAGCCGCCGCTTATCGATCTTGCCCACCGGTGATCCCGTCCGGGCGATCGTCCAGGGCCCTTGGCTATCGCTCCGGAGCTTCTGCCGTTCTACTGGAGGAGCGACACAACGCCTCAGGAGAAAACTGTGCAGCCGAGCAGATCCACACCCGGGAAGTGCCGATGACGTCGGACCGCACCGCACCGCAGCTCGCCTGGCCTTCACCGATGCCTGTGCTGCCGGTGCCGCCGGTGTTGCCTGGGCCGCCGGTGCTGCCTGCGCTGCCTGTGCGGGCACGCCCGGCGCCGTATTCCGTCGCCGCTCCAGCGTCGGCCACGCCGCGGCATGACGCCGGATCCGAGGTGGAGCCATGTGCTGGAGTCCGGACGCCGACCTCATCGCCGGGGGCGTGATCGCCGCCCTCGGCATCGGCACTCTGGCCGGGGTCCGCCGCCGGACCGACCTCCCCCTGGCCGCGCTCCCGTTGCTGCTCGGGACCCACCAAATGGTCGAGTCGGTGGTGTGGCGGGGACAGGAGGGCACCGTGTCGCCCTCGGTGGCCTCGGCGGCCCGGGTCATCTGGGCCGTCATCGCGCTGCCCCTGCTCCCCCTGCTGGTTCCAGTCGCGGTCCTGCTGGCCTCGTCATCCGCGGCCGGCAAGGTCCGGCGACGGCTCGTCTTCCTGACCGGAGTCGGCGCGGCGACCTCCATCACCCTGGCCGTCGCCCTGGCCCGCGAACCGGTGAAGGCCCACGTCCACGGCCACACCATCGCCTACACCGTCGGAATAGCGGCCGCACCTCTGGTCGTCGCGGGATACCTGGTCGCGACCCTCGGTGCCCTGCTCGTGGCGGAGGACCGCACCATCCGGACACTCGGCGTCGTCTGCACGGTCGGCAGCGTCGTCTGCTTCCTGGTCTGGCGCCTGGCCTTCGCCTCGACCTGGTGCGCGCTCGCAGCGGTGGCGAGCCTGATCCTGCTGCGCTGGGCCTGGGGCTCGCGGCCGATGACCCGCCCGAGCGGGCTGGACCGCACGCGTTTGCAGAACTGAAGGCGTTCCCGAATGCGCTCGATGCGCCTCCACCGTGACACCGGAGCTCTTCAGCCATCCGGCGTCGCTGGTTATGGTGGAGACGTGGTGTCACGCGAGTGGGCAGTCAAGGTCGTGGAGGCACATCTCGCCTCCCGGCCACCGCAAGCCGACCCCGATCGAACACTGGTCGTCGTCGGCACCGAGGAGTACCGATTCGGCTGGTTCGTCTACATTCAATGCGTTCGATGGGTGCGCACTCGCTCACACCGCGACCTGCTGGCCGGACCTGGCTACTTCCTGGTGGACGGTCTGGACGGCAGCCTTCACCACATGAACGCGTCCGCCAATCGCATAAGCGGGAGTTGGATCCAGGACTATCTGGAGGAGGTCCGCGGTGTTCCGCATCCGGACCCGCTGCGACCGCGTGGGGCCGAGACCTCTCCGCCGGCGTTCTCGGCGCGCCACCGCGTTACCGGCCCGAATCCCGAGCCCGTTCAATGAGCCGGCTCGACAACACCATGTGCCTGTTCGCCATGTGCCTGTTCGCCGAGTAGTTCTTCAAGTGGCCACCGACTAGCGTCAGCGGATCAGGGGCTATCGCTGCCTGCGAGCGGGTGGGTGTACCACGCCCTGCCAGCCCAGCCGGTTTCGGCTTAGCGTTGTGGCCGTGGATGTGGGCAACGAACTCGGCGCCTTCCTGCGGGCGCGTCGCGGCTTGGTCAGCCCGAGCCGAGTCGGTCTTCAAGACGACGCCTCTCGTCGGGTCAGCGGGCTGCGCCGTGAGGAGGTCGCGCTGCTTGCCGAGGTGAGCACGGACTACTACGTGCGGCTTGAGCAGGGACGCGAGCGAAGGCCTTCCGAGCAGGTCCTCAACGCGATCGCGCGCGCCCTGCTCCTGGACGAGCCCACCACCGCGTATCTGTTCCGGGTGGCGAAGCCGGCATCGCACAGGGTGCGCAGCGTCGCTCGGCCCGAGGTGGACGAGCGGCTGCGGCAGCTGATGGAACACTTCCTGGACGTGCCCGCGTGTGTGGTCGGACCGGCGAGCGACATCCTGGCGGCGAACAGCTTGGCCACGGCTCTGTACAGCGGGTTCACCCGATTCGACAACCTGCTGCACATGATCTTCCTCGATCCGTTCGCCCGTGAGTTCTACGTCGACTGGGACGAGGTCGCCGCCAACGCCGTGGCCAACCTGCGGGCCCAGGCCGGGCAGTTTCCGGACGACCCCGGCATCGAGGAGACCCTCGGCGGACTCAGCGTTCGCAGCCCGTTGTTCGCCCAGATATGGGCACGCCAAGAGGTGCGGCCTCGCGGGGCCGAGGTAAAACGCATCTGCCATCCCCGCGTCGGACGCCTCGACCTGCACTACCAGGCCTTCACCGTGGTCGGCGCGCCCGGGCAGCGGTTGTTCGTCTACTCCGCGGCGCCGGACAGCGCAGCGGCCGTCGGGCTCAGAGCCCTTGAGGAAAAGGAATCCCGGCGATGACCGAGATCGCCATGATGTCCGTGGGCGACCATGAGCTTTCCGTCGCCGAGGACGGGACCGGCCCCGCGGTGATGCTCCTGCACGGCATCGGCGGCACGTCCGCCGTCTACCGGGGGCAGGCCGCTGCTCTGGCCGCGGCCGGGGCTCGTGTCATCCGCCCCGACTTCGCCGGCGCCGGGCGGTCCCCGCTGGGACGGAGCCGGATCACCGTTGACTCGCACGCCGCCGACGCCATCGAGATCCTGGCCGGACTGGATGTCGACCGGGTCCTGTTGGTCGGCCACTCGATGGGCGGGCTCGTGGCCCGCGCCATCGCGGCGACGCGCCCGGATCTCGTATCCGGGCTGGTTCTGCTCGGCGCGGTCTCGCCCCCGACGCCACCGGCCGCGCAGGCGATCCGGAACCGTGCCGGCCGGATCCGGGAGATGGGCAGTGCTGTCGTCGCGGACGAGATACTCGACGTCTCTGTGAGCGCTGAAACCCGCCGGCTCCGCCCGGAAATCACGGCCTTCATCCGCCAACTCATCTGCGGCCAGGACCCCGCGGGCTACGCGGCCAACAACGAAGCCCTCGCCGAGGCGACCGACCCGGGAGAGGTCTCCACGGACTTGCCGATGACGCTGGTCGCCGGCGAGCAGGACACATTGAGCCCGCCGGAGCTGTCTGTTCGCATCGCCGCCGGGCATGAGAACAGGAAAGTGGTCGTCATACCCGGCATCGGCCACTGGATTCCGCTCGAAGCGAGCAGCCAGGTCGCCGCGCTCCTCATCTCGTCCCTGGACGGAACATGAAAAGCCGACAGCGTTATGACGTGACGGCCAGATCGAAGGCCCCTGCGTCCGTCATCTGGGCCCTGATGCTGGACGCGGCAAGCTGGCCGGTCTGGTCGTGCGTCGACAGCCTGGAGCGCGAGCGGTCGGCCGGGCTCGACCCCGAGGGCCGGGACGGCGTGGGCGCGGTTCGCGCGTTCCGCACCGGGCGAATGGTCACCGGGGAGCGCCTGACGATGGTGGAACCCGAAAAGCGGCTGGCGTACGAAGACGCCTTCAACCCGGTGATGCGCGACTACCAGGCCACGATCGAGCTCGAACCGGCCCCGGACGCGGGCACGTCCATCCATTGGTACGGCGCCTACTCGACCCGCTGGGGGATGGGCTGGTACCTGGGGCCCTACCTTCAGCGGTACATGCGGAAGATGGCTGATGGCCTCGCGGCCCATGCCGAGATGATTCGGCGTTGACGTCACCGCGGCGCAGATCGACCGGGCCCGCGGCAAGGCGCGCGCCAACTCGGTGCGCAAATAGCCAGCAGCGGTCCGAGAGGCCAAGCGGCGTGGTGGCGACTGAACTGCCGCCACCACGCCGGTCACCGTTCGTCAACGGCTAACAATTTTCTACCAATCCTCTACCAATCGGCTGCCGCATCGGCTGCCATATCGGCTGCCGAGCGGATCAGAACCCGCCGACACCGTTCGGCGTGCCCAGGCCGGTCGGGCCGTCCCAGCCCGCGCGGGCGTGGCACAGCTGGGTCGGCGAGCACGTGCCGTTGGAGCCGGTCGTGACGTCGAAGAAGGTGCTCGCGGAGTCGTGGGTGTAGGGGTAGTTGTTGTTGATGCCGGCGGCGTTGCCGGCCAGGGCGTACACCGAGGCGATGATCGGCGAGGCCACCGAGGTGCCGCCGTAGACCTGCCAGCCGCTGCTGCCGTTGTACGGGGTCGTGTCGTAGACCGCGACGCCGGTCGACGGGTCGGCCACGGCCGAGACGTCGGCCACGGCACGCCGGGCGCAGCCGGTGCCGTAGCTGGCCTGGCCGCTGAGCGCCGGGTTGTAGGCCGAGCAGCCGGAGCCGGCACCGGACCACGCGGATTCGGTCCAGCCGCGCGTGTTCGAGGCCCGGGTCAGCGAGGTGCCGCCGACCGCGGTGACGTAGCGCGAGGACGCCGGGAACTCCACGCCGTAGCCGCCGTCACCGGAACTGGCGGTGATCATGATGCCGGGGTGGTTGTAGTACGGGGCCGAGGTGTCGGACAGGTCGCCGCCGCCGTAGCTGTTGGATATCGTGCTGGCGTGCAGCGCCGCCGCCTCGTTCACCGCCGCGCCCAGGTTGGCGTACGAGGCCGAGGTGGCCTCGACCAACAGGATGTGGCACTTGGGGCAGGTCGCCGAGACCATGTCCAGGTCCAGCGAGATCTCGGTGGCCCAGCCGGCGTCGGTCGGCGGGTAGCTCGTGCCGCCGGTCTGGTTCACCTTCTTGAAGCAGCCGTTGGCCGTGGTGCACGCCGGCAGGCCGTACTGCGCCCGGTACACGCCGAGGTCGGCCTCGGCGGTCGGGTCGTTGTTGGAGTCGACGATCGCCACGGTCTGGCCCGTGCCCTTGGTGCTCGAGGGCAGCTTGTACGCGGACTGGAGATCGGACGGTCCGTAGCCGGACGGCACGTTCGGGTGGACACCGGGCGCGGCGTGCCCGACCACGAACATCGGGTGCGCGTAGGTGGTGGCCGCGAGTGAGGCGTTCGCGGCGGCGAACGTCGGCACGGCCGCGGCCAGGAGAAGCGCGGCGAGCATGGAGAGCAGGAGCCTGATACGAGCTGTCACTGAAATCCTCCGAGAGGCGGATCTGTGGGGAGAGACCGGGCTGGTGGCCGGGCCGCGGTGCAGTGTGACGAGTTCGAAGCGGGCCGCGGACGGACCGCGGAGCTGGGTGCGCTCCGGCGGGGAGTCCGACACCGGTGTCGGCTGTCCGGCGGCGAGGTCTGGGTCCGCACCTTCGGCATCGCTTCCGTTTTCCGGCACGCCGGCAGACCAGCGGGCCAGCGGACTCACGATGCTTTCCGGGCGAACCGGAGGGAACCGTCAGCGGACCGACGGTGATGTGGGGATACGCCACCCCGACGGAGACCGGCCGGGCCCGCTCCGGTCGTCACCGGAGCCGGCGCCCAGCCGGCAAGCGTCGCAGGGTTCGTATTTAAGCGGAACGTAGCAGCGCAGACTCAGAGGGTCAATGGCCGGGTCAATGGCATGAGTCGCGACGACCGGCGTCAGCACTCCCCCGGGAATCCGTGGGAAGACTCAGGGCCAGATCGAAGCCGGCTTCCACACCCGCAGTCCCGAGACGGTCGCCCGGCCGCCGTCAGCGAAGACGTCCAGGCCGGTGCTCGCCGGATCCGGGAAGATCTGCGTGGTCAGCACCCGGGCACCGTCGGTCAGCGACACCGGGGCCGACTCGACCGACGCGAACGCGGGGTCGAAGCCGACGCACTCCACCAACGTCCCCAAGGGGGCCTTGAGATAAGCCTCGGCGAGATCCTGCGACGGGGGACGGACGCGCGCGATGGCGTGGGTGGTCTCGGGGCCGACACTTCCGCGAGATCGCCGGGCGCTGCGGCCGGTACCGGCTCAGCTGCCTCCGCAGATGGTGAGGACCGTTTTGGCGTCGGCCAGCGCGGTCGACGGGTCCGGGTTCTGCCCGTTCGCCGCCTGGCTCAGGATGCTCTGCATGTCGTCGGCGACCTTGTTCATGGCCTGCGCGGCATCCTGGTTCTGGGTCATGGTCGCCGCGGTCCGCAGCTGGCCCATGTCCGTGGTGACCTTTGTGACGACGTCCTGCGGGTTGGTGCCGATCTCGGACTGGGCCTGCTCCGCGTCGGCGATAGCGGTCTGCGCCTGGGCGCAACCAGCGTCGCTGCTGCCCGTACCGCCCGTACCGCCCGACGTGCCACCGGAACCGCCGGTGGTGCTGCCGAGCAGGCCGGCCGTACTGCCATGCGCGGAGCCACCGACTGTGCCCGAGCTCGAACAGCCCGCGAGGAGCAGCGCGGCGCACACGACACCGGCGAGCGCGGGAGTACGAGAACTAATGGACATGGGTCAACCCCCTGATGCGACGAGAGACACTTCTAGAACCTTGTTGGCGGTCTTCTGGCCGGTGGTGTGCTTGCGGGGCCATGCCCGCGGGCCAACAGCCACGACGAAGGTTAGAGCCCAGCCGTCAGGACCGGTCCTCTCGCGGGGAGAACCGGGGTGATACCGGATCGTGGCGTCGTGGCTGATCTGCCTGCCGGCGATACGGATCGCGATCGCTATCCGACCCCACGCAGCAACGAATCCACCACGAGGTCGGCAGCCGGACCCGGCTCGATATCGGTGAACACGTGGGCCATGTCGTCGACCATGCCGCCCAACAGCGCCATCGCCCACCCGGGCGGCAGGCCCTGCCTGATCAACCCTTCGTCAGCGGCTCGGCGGAGAAACGCCGCCAGCCGAGCGCGCTGCTCCTCGGCCCGGCGCTCGGCCTCGGGGTCGTCCTTCATCATCCGCCGGATGTCCAGCGGCCAGCGCCGGCTGACCGGGATGATCGCCTCGACGTAGCCGTGCAGCGCGATCGCCACCGGCGCCTCCGTCAGGCGCGCCGCGTCCAGGACCGCCTGGGAGGCGTCGAGCTTGGCCGTGTAGACGGCGGAAAGCAGCGCTTCCCGGTTCGCGAACCGGCGATAGACGGTGCGCCGGTCGACTCCGGCCGCCGCGGCGATCGCGGCCATGGTCGTCGCCGGGTTCTGCGCGAGCAGCCGCGCCCCCGTCTGAAGGACCGCGTCCAGGTTCTGGGCTGCGTCGGCTCTCATAACGACACACTAGCATCGCGCTTGTTGCATTAAGTGTCACATCGACGTAGCGTTTACGGCATGAGCGAGACACGGCATGAGTGAGACATGGTTCGTCGCCGGCGCCGCCGGAGGCCTCGGACGGCACCTGGTCGGTGCCGCCCTGGCAGCCGGGCACGACGTCCTGGCCGCCGATATCGATGCCGACGGACTCTGCGAACTCAAGGCGGTCGAACTCAAGGCGGTCGCGGCCACCGGCAGCCTCACTGGACGCCCCACTGGACGCCTGGTCACCACCGAGCTCGACCTGACCGACCGCCTCGCCGTCGATCAGGCGGTGCGACAGGCCGGCACCGCGTTCGGCGGGCTCGACGTGGTGATCAACAGTGCCGGCCACCGCGGAGTCGGGTCCGTCGAGGACATGGACGAGCAGGAGTGGCGCCGCACGATCGAGACCAACTTGTACGGCAGCATCCACTTGGTCCGCGCGGCATTGCCGATTCTTCGTCCGCGCCGCCGTGGACACTTCGTGCAGATCTCCACGATCGGCGGACGGCGGGCGCAGCCCGGGCTGGCCGCGTACCAGACGGCGGCCTGGGCGGTCGGAGGGTTCTTCGAGATCCTGGCCCGCGAGCTCGCCCCGATCGGGATTCACGCGACCGTGCTGGAGCCGGGAGGCATCCGCACGGCAAGGGCGGACCAGCCGCTGCCGACCGGCGGCTGGCACCACGAGTACGAGCCGACCGTCGGGCGCTTCGCCCGGACCTACCAGCGCAACCCGGATGTGCAGCGCGGCGACCCGGCGAAGATCGCCGAAGCCGTCCTGCGCCTGACCGCCGAGCCCGACCCGCCGACCCGGCTGCCGCTCGGGTCGGACGCGGTGTGGCTGGCACCGCAGATCGCGGCAGCACGAGCAGCCCAGGACGCCGCGTGGCGCGACCTGAGTCTGTCCACCGACCGCGACGGGCTGCCCGACTTCACCACTACAGAGGTCGCCCACATGGTCCGCCCGGACCAGCCATGAAACCGGCTACAACCCCCACGCACAGCCGGCTACCGCTCCCCGCACAACAGGACAGGAAGAAGACAGCATCGTGATAGTGCGCGACAAGCTCTACCTCGGCGGTCTGTGGACCGACCCGAGCGACCCCACCCCGCTCGCCATCCGCTCCCCCCACGACCAGTCACCGGTCGGCCAGTCCGTCCAGGCCCGGCTGGCCGACGTCGACCGCGCGGTCGCGGCGGCACGCACGGCCTTCGATCAGGGACCCTGGTCACACACGACACCCCAGCAGCGCCAAGACCTCATCGCGCGCCTCAACCAGCTCCGCGAGGCACGCTCCGATGAGATCGCGGCACTGATCACCCGGGAGCGCGGCAATCCGCTGTGGTTCAACCGGGCGGGCCAGGGCGGACTGACACGGCAGGCCCTGGGCTATCTCAAGGGGGCCCGAGAGTTCGGCTGGGAGGAGACACTCCCGTCCTCCGTGCCAGACGCCGCCTTCCGCAGCGTGGTACGCCGCGAGGCCATCGGAGTCGTGGCCGCGGTCATCCCGTGGAACTCGCCGTTCTCGGCGGCGCTGGCGAAGATGATCCCGGCGCTGCTGGCGGGCAACACCGTGGTCCTGAAGGCTTCGCCGGAGAACTCCCTGAGCATCATGCTGCTGGCAGACATCTTCGACCAGGTGGGGCTACCGGAGGGGGTCGTCAGCATCCTGCCGGCCGACAGGGAGACCAGCGAATACCTGGTCGCACATCCCGGCGTCGACAAGGTGTCGTTCACCGGCTCGACCGGCGCGGGCCGCTCCATCGCCGCCGTCGCCGGCCGGCAGCTCAAGCGGGTCAGCCTGGAACTCGGCGGCAAGTCCGCGGCGATCATCCTGCCCGACGCGGACCTGAACGAGGCCGTGCCCGCCTTGCGGTACTCCGCGCTGGCGAACAACGGCGAGGCGTGCGTCGCACAGACCCGCGTGCTGGCACCGCGCAGCCGCTACGACGAAGTGGTCACCGCCCTCAAAAACCTGCTGGAAGGCCTGAAAGTCGGCGACCCGTCCGAGGAAGACACCTTCATCGGCCCGCTGGTCCGCGCCGAACAGCAAGAGCGCGTACGGTCCTACATCCGCCTCGGCATCGAGGAGGGCGCCCGCCTGGTCACCGGCGGACCCGAGTCCCCGGCCGGCCTGGAACAGGGCAACTACATCAAGCCGACCCTGTTCGCCGACGTCGACAACACCATGCGCATCGCCCGCGAAGAGATCTTCGGCCCGGTCCTGGTCGTGATCCCCTACGAGGACGAAGACGACGCCGTCCGCATCGCCAACGACTCCGAATACGGCCTCAGCGGCGGCGTATGGACCGCCGACGCAGAGCACGGTCTACGAATCGCCCGCCGGATCCGCACCGGCACCTTCACCGTCAACACCGCACCCATCGGCTTCGACGGCCCGTTCGGCGGCTACAAGACCAGCGGCATCGGACGCGAATATGGAGCCGTCGGCCTGGCTGAGTACGTCGAGCACAAGACGATCACGGTCCCGGCCTGAGTGCCCTTGAAGCCAGTTGGCGGACATCGTGGCCCGCCTGTCCCGCGACCCAGACCCGGCAGTCCGCGAAGAGGTTGCCCATCGCGCCGACGTCGACCCGACCGTACTCACCGGGCTGGCCCGAGACCCCGACCCGGAGGTGCGAGAGCGCGTCGCCGGCCGCCCGGGCCTCGACCCGACGCTTCTCGCCGATCTGGCCCGGGACCCGGACGAAGCGGTCCGGGCCCGGGCACTGTCGCGCCCGCGCACAATCGCCAAAGCCCAGCGTCAGCAGATCGACCAGGCCGCCGGCCGCACCGCTGATGAGATCGGCCGGCCCGACGAAGCCGCCGGCGACTTGGACGCGGACTGGCTCGCCGCGTGCGCCGTATCAGAGCAACCGCTGATGCGCCGGGTCGCAGCGATCAACTCCAGCGCGCTGCCGCCCGGCCTCGTCTACCGCCTGACACAGGACCCTGATCCGCACGTCCGTCACCTGCTGGCCTAAAACCACCCAGCCGCACCGGCCGAGCTCTTGCTGCAAGCCTTCATCGCCGGACCCAGCCAACGCAGATTTCTCCTCACATTCCCGGCATTCCCCCGCACCGGCCTGGCCGGCCTGCTGAAGTCCCCTGAGCGACCACGGCCTGAGCTCCGCCGGGCACGGCAACCCGGCCAGGATTAGAGCCCTGATCCCATCGCCGACTCTCGGCTGCCAGCTACCGATTCTCGCCTCCCGGCTACCGTCCCCGCGGATGGACCAGCCCCGAATCGTAGGCCGCGACCGCAGCCTGCAGCCGGTCCCGAAGGCCCAGCTTGGCCAGGATGTTCTGCACGTGGGTCTTCACGGTGGATTCGGCCAGGTGCAACGCGACGCCGATCTCAGCGTTCGACAGGCCCCGGGCGACCAACAGCAGCACGTCCACTTCGCGCACCGACAGCCGCGCTCGCAGGTCGGCGCCGTCAGCACGGTCGGCACCGTCGGCGCCGTCCTCGTGGCCGGCCGCCATGCGTTCCAGCACGCGCCGGGTGACCGCGGGCGCCAGGATGGCCTCGCCCGCGGCGACCACGCGGACCGCCTCCAGGAGTTGGTCGGCGGTGGCGTCTTTGAGCAGGAAGCCCGAGGCTCCGGCGCGCAGGGCCTGTGCGACGTAGTCATCGAGGTGGAATGTGGTGAGCATCAGGATCCTGGTCGGGTGCGGTCCGGGGCCCGAGCACAGGGAGCGGGCCGCGGCGACGCCGTCCAGGCGGGGCATGCGGATGTCCATCAGCGCGACGTCCGGGCGCAGGCGGCGGACCGCCTCGACCGCCTCGGCGCCGTCGGCGGCCTCGCCCACGACCTCCATGCCCGGCTCGGACTCGATGATGGCGCGCAGGCCGGAGCGGATCAGGCGCTGGTCATCGGCGATCAGGACGCTGATGGTCATCGGGCTTCCTCCTCGGGCAGCGGGATGACCGCCCGCACCTGGAATCCGCGGCGCGGGCCGGGGCCGACGCGCAGGGTGCCGCCGTAGATGGCGACCCGCTCGCGCATCCCGACGATGCCGTGGGCGGCGCCGGATGCGGGCGCGGTCGGCCCCCGGCCGTCGTCGAGCACTGACACCAGCACCGATCCGGCGCCGGGCTCGACGGCGACGACGGCCCGCACGCCGGGGCCTGCGTGCTTGAGCACGTTGGTCAGCGATTCCTGGACGATCCGGTACACCGCCAGCCCCACCCCGGGCGGCAGCTCGGCCGACGGGGCGTCCAGACTGACCCGCAGCCCACCGTCCTGGAACCGCGCCACCAGCTCCCCCAGGTCCCCCAGCCCCGGCTGCGGGCTCATCTCGGGCTCGGCGTCCGGGCGCAGGACGGCCAGCACCCGCCGCATCTCCGCCAACGCCTCACGGCCCGTCGCCGAAATCGTCGCCAGGAAGGGCGGCACCGCGTCCGGGTTCGTCCGCACCGACCGGGTCGCCGCCTCGGCCTGCACGGTGATCAGGCTGATCGAATGGCCGACCACATCGTGCAGCTCCCGGGCGATCCGCAACCGTTCCTCGGCCACAGCCCGCGCCGCCCGCTCGCCCTCCTCCGCCTCCAGCCGGGCCGCCCGCGCCACCAGTTCGGCGACATAGGCGCGCCGGGTACGCAGCGCATAACCGAGGATCCACGCCGACGCGACGGCCAGTCCGACGCTGTTGAGCCCGCTGCCCCGCGCATCCGGCGCCAGGTTCGCCGCGGAGAGCGCCAGCGCGGTGGCCGCCACCATGGCCGCGCTCGCCACCGGGAACCGTGCACGCCCCGCGTGCTCTGTGCGCTCGACGTCGCAGCGACCATGCCTGCTGCCCCAGTACATCGCCACGGCGTAGGCCGCGAAGAACGTGCCGACAACCGCGCCGCCGGCCGGGTACCCGCCGACAATCAGCAGCAGGGCGACCGCCGTCGTCCCGGCCAGCGCCGGCACCGGCGCGCGCCGCCTGGCCAGCAGGATCAGGCCCTGCACCACCGCCAACGCCGGGATCGCGGGGTGCGGCAGCCAGGAGGCCAGTGTGTCGGTCGCGCCCAGGCCGGTGGCCGCGGCTGCCAGGACGCAGACGAGCCAGTCCATGCCGGCCTGGCGTCCTGTGCCCGTGGTCACGAAGTCCATCATGCCCGCGTCGCCCCCGGCCGGCTTGTCAGGCGTCGTGATGCCGCAGCCACAGCGCTGCGAGCGTCCCGAGGCCGGCGGGCCAGAGTACGAGCAGGGCCCAGGCCGGGCCGGCGGTGAGCAGGCCGGTGGTGTGGGAGTGCCATACGGTCTCGCCGAGGTTGGACGGCAGGTAGGGCACGGTGTATCGCCACAGGGCCGTGTGCGGCAGTTCGTCGACCGTCACCGGCAGCATCAGGAAGAGGGCGAAGACGCTGGTCATGGCCACGGCCGTGCCGCGGGCCAGGACGCCGAGGAAGACGCCGCACAGCCCGGTGGCCGTCAGGTAGGCCACCGCGCCGAGGAGGTGCCCGAGCACGCCGGGGTCGCCGATGTGCACGGTGGGCACGTGGCCGCTGAGCAGGCCCTGTCCGACGAAGAACGCAGCGAAGCAGACCACTGATGACGCCGGCAAAGCGAGCGCCCCCAACAAAGCAGCCTTGGCCGCGAGAACCAGGCCGCGCTGCGGTGTCGCGGCGAAGGTGGTGCGGATCAGGCCATTGCCGTACTCGCTGGTGACGACCAGGGCGCCGAGGACGCCGAAGAAGAGGACGCCGATCCGCAGGAAGCCGAAGTTGACCGTCAGCGGGTCGAACGTGTTCCGGTCGGCGGCGCTGACGTCCTTCCAGTGCCCGGCGTAGTCGGAGCAGACCAAGGCGGCCAGGCCGACACAGAACACGGCCGCGACGACCAGCGTGACGGGCAGGGACCGCAGCGAGCGCAGCTTGATCCACTCGGCGGCGAGCACGGCCCGTGCCCGGCGCGTGCGCGAGACCGTCCGGGCCGGTGGCGGCAGAGTCGCAAGGGAGGCAGACGAGGACATCAGACGTCCCTCCTTCGGATTGTGAAGAACGCCGCCGCCGCGGTGGCTGCCGCGTAGGCGGTGAAGAGGGCGAAGCCCGGCCAGGCGCCGAGGCTGTGGCCGCTGTGGACGAGGTGCCAGATCTGGAAGCCGGCTCCGGCCGGCGAGTACTCGCTGACGAGCGCCCCGGTGTTGCCGGGAAGCAGGGCGAGGACCACCGGCAGCACCATCATGACGCCGACCAACGCGGCCAGGGCGGCGGCCGTCCGGCGCAGCAGCGCCCCGAGGAACATCCCGAACAGCCCGACCCCGGCGAGATACAGGCCGCCGCCGAAGACCGCGGTCGGTACGCCCGGATCGCCGAGGCCGACAGGCGGCACCGGCGCGGTGAGGAAGCTCCGGCCGACGAAGAATGCGACGAAAGACAGCCCCGTGCACCACACCCCCACGACGGTGGTGAAGATCAGGGCCTTCATCGCCAGCACCTGACCGCGCTGCGGGGTCGCGATGAAGGTGGTGCGGATCAGGCCGCTGGTGTATTCGCCGGTCACGGTGAGGACGCCGAGTGCGCCGACGAGCAGCTGCGTCACGATGACGCCCCGCAGAGTGAGGTCCCCGGGATCGAAGGATGCCCGGTCGGCGGCGGTGTAGCTGCTGTGATAGCCGGCACTGACCATCCAGGCGCCCAGCACCATGGCCAGAAGAGTCGCGGCCAGGACCACGGGCCCCGACCGGACCGAGCGGAGCTTGATCCATTCGCTACCGGCGGTGGCGCGGAGCCTGGTGGCGACGGAGGCAGTGGATACGGCGCCTGGCCCCGTCCCAGGCAGGCGGCAGGCGGCTGCTGTCGCCGCTGCGGCTGCGGCCGTGCTCGCGCGGCCGGTCACGCCGACACCGCTTCCGGCTTCGGCACCGCTTTCGACGTCGGTCCCGCTTCCAACGCCGACACCGGGGTCCGGTACTCGACGCTCTCGCCGGTGAGCCGGAAGTACGCCTGCTCCAGCGACGCGGTCACGTCATGCAGCTGGTGCAGCACGTGCCCGCGTGCGGCGGCCAGCTCGCCGATCCCGACCGAGCCCATCCCGGTGACCGCCAGCGTGCCGTCGGATTCCACCGCGACCCGCGCACCGACCGCGCGCAGATCCGCGGTCAGCCGCCGCGGATCGGCGGCCCGCACCTCGACCCGCTCGGCGGAATGCCGCGCGATCAGCTCGGACAGCGGGGTGTCGGCGAGCAGTCTGCCGCGGCCGATGACCAGCAGGTGATCGGCGGTCAGCGCCATCTCGCTCATCAGGTGGCTGGAGACCAGCACGGTGCGGCCCTCGGCGGCCAATGACCGCATCAGGGTACGGATCCACAGAATGCCGTCCGGGTCCAGCCCGTTGACCGGCTCGTCGAACAGCATCGTCCCCGGATTCCCCAGCAGCACACCGGCGATCCCCAGCCGCTGCGCCATCCCCAGCGAGAACCCGCCGACCCGCTTGTGCGCCACCGATGTCAGCCCCACCTGCTCCAACACGACGTCCACGCGCGCCCGGCCGATGCCGTTGGCGGCGGCCAGACTGTGCAGGTGGTTGTACGCCGAGCGGCCTGGATGCACCGCGCGCGCGTCCAGCAACGCGCCGACATCGTGCAACGGCCACACCTTGCCCCGGTAGTCCCGGCCGTCGACGGTGACGGTCCCGGCCGTGGGCAGATCCAGGCCGAGGATCATCCGCATGGTGGTCGACTTGCCGGCCCCGTTGGGCCCCAGGAAGCCGGTGACCGACCCGGGACGAACCTGGAAGTCGATGCCGTCCACCGCGGTCTTGCCGCCGTAGCGCTTGGTCAGTGCCTTCGCCTCGATCATGAGGACCTCTTGCTGCTCATGACCTCGACGCTAGGGACCCGACCTTCGCCGTCGCCTCGTCCGCAGGGCGGAATCCGGCGGCCGGAAGCCGAAAACCTCCTCCTTGAGACGGAGCCGGCCGGGTGTGGCCGGCGCCCGCTTGGCGAGCGCCGGCCACACCCGGGTCAAGGTGCTGTCCGTTTCAAGCCGGCGTCAGTTCTGGGCCAGCTTGCCGACGGAGTACAGCTCGTCGACGTCACCGGTGGTGAAGAAGCTCCACGGGACGTTGACGTAGCCGTTGTCGCCCCAGCTGGCGCCCCAGCTGTTCTCGATGGTGACGCCCTGGTCGGTGTAGCCGATCACGGCGACCTCGTGGCCCCCGACGACGGGGTCGGAGCTGTCGTCGCCGGGCGTGTAGCTGTAGTCCGACGCCGCCTGGCCGCTGAGGTCCATGAAGCTCTGCCGGACGTTGAACCCGATCGAGACCGGCAGGCCCTGGGATATCGAGTCCTTGATGGCCTGCTCGGAGCCGTCGCCGACCGGCAGGGTCTGGTAGCCGGAGAGCTTGTAGTGCGCGGCGTTGGCGATCTCGTTGGCGTCGGGCTGGGTGGTGTAGTCGAAGTCGCCCTGGTAGTAGTCGGCCTTGGTGTCGATGCCCTGCTGCTGCTCCATGCCGAGGGCGACGTCGCCGGTGGTGCCCTGGTCGTTGCCCTGGGCGATCTGGGCGTAGATGTACATCGGCGCCATCGGGTCACCGGTGATGCCCTGCTCGTTCATCAGGATCCCGTAGGAGCTGTAGCCGGTGGCCCAGGTGACGCAGGAACCGACCTGGCCCTGGTCGCCCGGGGACAGCGCGTACTGCTGCAGGCTGGCGCTGTCCGGGGCGTCGGCCGACAGGCCGGCCGCCGCGCGCAGGCCGCGCAGGGACGTGGAGTACGTGGCGCGGGTGGCCAGGCCCGCACGCTCGGCGGCCCGGGCCTGGGCGATGTTCAGCCCGGTCGCGTAGTGGTGGTGGCGCTGCCCGGCGGCCTGGGCGGCCTGGGCGGCGGAGGCCGGTGCGGCCGCGACAGCGGTCAGCGCGGCGGCCGCGACGAACGCCGCGGCTATGCCGGCGGTCTTTGCGTGGTTCATGGTGACTCCTTGCGTTGCGAGACGGTGGCATGACTCTGATACGCCGGATTCGGCCGACGCGGCCCGCAGCTCCCGCACCACTATCAGGACTCTGATCAATTCTTGACATCACAAGCCCAAGTCGGCACCCGGGTTCCCGGAACCGACCGGTGCCGCCACAGCCCGAAACGGCCCGGGACAGCCCGGTCGCGGCAGGCGCGGTGGCGCTAGGTGGTGCCAGGTGGACGTGCGAGCCCTGGGACGTGACCGCTCAAGGCCGAAGCCGAGAGCCGGAATCCAGGTGATGACGGTTACGCCAGCGCGGCGCGACCCGATGCCCCCGTTCGCGTCGGCGGTCGGCTGCGGTCCGGCGTCGATCGACTACGAGGGCTCGTACTACCGAGGAAACGTAGCAAGCCCCTGTGACCCGCGTCAGCCTGCGAGTCGGTAAAGGCTTCGCAAAGGCGTCATACGATGCCGCGCAGTAGTCGCCTGCGCCATATCGCTCGATCCCGATCGCGAAGCACGATCAGTCGTTCAACTCCTGTGATCAGATATGCACGTTTCGGGTGCAGTGCTGGCGGTATCGCGCATAACGTGCCGACGAAGCCCTACAGGGGCACTCGGGTGATCGGGATACGCAGCTGGAAGGAGGCACCGCCTCCGGGAGCGTTGGCCACGGTCAGCTCGGCTTGGTGCGAGCGCGCGATCTGCTGCGCCATCGCCAAGCCCAACCCGGAGCCGGGCAGCGCCCGCGCCGACGCGGATCGATAGAAGCGGTCGAATACGTGAGGAAGGTCCTCCGGGGCGATACCGGGGCCGTGATCGCGCACCGTCAGCTCCGCCGTCTCGCCGTCGGCCCCGGCCACGACGCCGAGTGCCACCTCGACCCGGCCGGCCGGCGGGCTGTACTTCGCGGCGTTGCCCAGGAGGTTGTCGACCAGCCGCGCCAGCCGCTGAGGCACCCCGCGCACCAGGATGCCGTGCCCGCCGCCCGCAGCAGGATCCGCGGCGGGATCGGCAGCCGCATCTGTGAGCGGGTCCGTGAACGCCAACTCGGGCCAGTGGTCCCGGGCCGCCTCCACCCGGCCGTGTACCAGCCGATCCAGCGCGAAGACCTCGACCAGGGCGTCGGGCTCCTCGGTGCGGGCCAGTTCGATCAGATCGTTGACGAGGCCGGTGATCTCCCTGGCCTGCCGGTCGACGGCCCGGGCCGCCCGGGCCGTCTGCCGCGGCGTCAGGCGCTCCGCGTCGATCAGCAGTTCCGCGTTGGTGCGCAGGGCCGTGAGCGGTGTCCGCAGTTCGTGGGACGCGTCGGCGACGAGCCTGCGGCGCGCGTCGACCGATTCCTCCAACTCCGCGAGCATGGTGTTGAAGCTCGCGGCCAGCCGCGCCGGCTCGTCCGGCCGCCAGCGGCGCCCCGCGGCCCCGGCGGCGGCACCGGACGGCGTCTGGATGCGCAGGCTCGCGTCACCGGTCGCGGCGATGCGTTCGGCCACGGCGGTCAGCCTTGCCACCGGGCGCAACGAGCCGCGGGCGACCAGGTAGCCCAGCAGCGCGGCCAGCAGCATGCCGCCCGCGCAGACCGCGGCCATCAGCCAGGCCGCCTGCCGCACCCCCGTCCGTACGGTGTCCGACCTGGCCGCCACCTGTACGGCAGTGCCGGGGGCGTAGGAGACCGTGTACATCCTGACGGGGAACCCGTCCAGGGTGATGTCGCTGTAGTACGCGCGGTGTTCGCCTGCCGCAACCTCGCGGGTGCGCGGCCCGACCGGCAGGACGTATCCCCGCGCCGGGTCTTGGGCCGGGGAGGCGGAGACGAGTTGGGAACAGGCCGGTGCCGCCAGATATCGGCACTCGCCGGAGATCACTTGAGGCGCTTGGTTCTTCGACTGCTGGGCCGCGAACGTGGCATCCTGCCCGAGCTGGATGTCGAACTGTCGCTCAAGCTCGTGGCGCACCACCACGAACGCGGCAGTGCTGCACGCCAGCGCGACGAGGGCGACCGCTAACCCGCTGGCCACGGCCAGCCGCGTACGCAGCGGAAGCAAGCGCAGCCAGCGCACCGGGAGTAGCAGTCTGCGCACCGGGAGCGAGAGCAGCCTGCGCAAGCCGCGGCCGCGGGGTGCGGACTCAGCAGAGGCGTTCACGAGGACGCCAGCCGGTAGCCGACCCCGTGCACCGTCTGCACCAATCGTGAGCTGCCCTCCGCCTCGAGTTTGCGGCGCAGGTAGCCGATGTACACAGTCAGCGAGTTGGATTCCGGACCGAACACCTCTCCCCACACCCGGTCCATCAACAACTCGCGGGTGAGCACCTGCTCCGGATTGCGCAGCAGCAACTCCAGCAAGGCCGCCTCGGTGTGGGTGAACTCCAGGAAGCGCCCGGCCCGCTCGCCCGTACGGGTCACCGGGTCGAACCTCAGATCGGCGTAGCGCAGCCGGTCCTGGTCGGGTTCCGGCTGCTCCGGTAACGAGCGCCGCAACAGGGCTCTGACCCTTGCCTGCAGCTCGCGCAGCGCGAAGGGCTTGGCGAGATAGTCGTCGGCCCCGGCGTCGAGACCGTCCACCCGGTCGCTGACCGAACCGCGCGCGGTCAGCACCAGGATCGGCACCCGGTCGCCCAGGGCGCGCAGCCGCCGGCACACCGCCAGACCGTCGAGCCCCGGCATCAGCACGTCGAGCACCAGCGCGTCTGGTGACCACGCGGAGACGGCGGCCAGGGCCCGCACTCCGTCCGCGGCGCCGGCCACCTCGTGCCCCTCGACCCGCATGGCCTCGCACACCGCCTCGCGGACCTCGGGGTCGTCGTCGACCACCAGGATCCGCGCGGAGGCGGACCGCTCGCTATTCGCCATGCCCCCAATCCTCGCCGACCAGGGTCTTAGAAGCTTCTTACCACGCCCGGCCAGGCTGCCCGGCATGACGAGAAGAGCACAGCCGTCCACCCTGTCCGTGGTCATCGGTGCGGGCGGGACCGGCGGGCACATCTATCCGGGACTGGCCCTGGCCGACGCCATCCGCGCCCTTGAGCCCAGAGCCCGCATCAGCTTCGTCGGTACCGAGCGAGGTCTGGAACGCACGCTCATCCCCGGCGCCGGATACCGGCTGCACACCGTCGACATGATCCCCTTCGACCGGCAGCTCGGCGCGCGCCGCTTCCTGCTGCCCGCACACCTGCTCAAGTCCGCCGTCCAAGCGCGCTCGGTCATGGAGCGGCAGGGCGCCCGCGTGGCGGTGGGCATGGGCGGCTATCCGAGCGCGCCGGTGATACTCGGGGCGCGCATGCTGCGGATCCCGGCCCTGATCCACGAGTCGAATGCGATTCCCGGGCGCGCCAACCGGTTCAACGCGCGCCTCGGCTCAGCGGTCTGCCTCGGATTCGAGGCGGCCCGCGGGTATCTCCCGCGGCGCGCCCGGGCGGACGCCGAACTGGTCGGGATGCCCCTGTACGCCCCGCTGACCAGGGCAGAGCGCCTACGACTCGGGGAAGGCGCCCGTGCCCACCACGGCCTGCGGCGCTCGGTACGCCTCGTGCTGGTCAACGGCGGCAGCCTGGGCGCCCGCCGGCTCACCGAGGCGGCGACGGAGCTGGCCGGGCGCTGGCGGTCCCGGCCCGACGTGCGCTTCCTGATCAAGACCGGACCGCGGGATCTGGAGCGCGCACGCGCCGTACTCACGGAGAACGGCGGCTACGCCGTGGCCGAGGCGCGTGCGTACCTGGACCGCATGGACCTGGCATACGCCGCGGCCGACGTCGCCGTATGCCGGGCCGGGTCGGCCACGGTCGCCGAACTCGCCAGTTGCGGGCTGCCCTGCGTCCTCGTGCCCTACCCGCACGCGCCCGGCGACCATCAGACCCACAACGCCCGAGTTCTCACTCGGGCCGGAGCCGGGGTACTCCTGCCAGACGCAGAACTCGACGCCGGCTCTCTCGCCGCGGCTCTTGAGCCGCTGCTGGCCGACCCCGGCCGGCTCGGCACGATGTCCGCCGCCGCGGACCCCGGCAGCCACGGCACGGCGTCGCGCCGGCTCGCGGAGCGCGTGCTTGAGCTCGCCGGAAAGCTGACGTACCCGATCACTTTCGCCCCGCATGACCGCGAGTCGGCGGTCACCGACGAATTGGAGCGCACGAACGCATGAGCAGCCAGACGAGCAGCCAGACGAGCGGCGAGGCCGGGGCCGGCTGGGCCGGTCGCAGAGTACTGGTGACCGGCGCGGAGGGGTTCATCGGCAGTGCGCTGAGCGAGGCTTTGGTACGCCTCGGCGCCTCGGTGCGGGCACTGCTGCATTACAAGCCGTACGCGGAGAACGGCCACCTCGCGCCGCTCTTGCTCAGCGGCGCGATCGAGCCGTTTCCCGGCGACGTCCGGGACGCGGGCCGGATACACCAGGCGGTCGAAGGCTGCGACGCGGTATTCCATCTCGCCGCGCTGATCGGCATCCCGTACAGCTACCAGGCGCCCGAGTCGTACACCCAGACGAACGTGCTGGGCACCGAGCACGTCGCGGCGGCCTGCCTGCGGCACGGCGCACGGCTGATCCAGACCTCGACCAGCGAGGTCTACGGCTCCGCGGTCCGCGTTCCGATCGACGAGACGCACCCGCTCCAGCCGCAATCGCCGTACTCGGCCTCGAAGATCGCCGCGGACATGACGGCCCTGGCCTACCACCACGCCTTCGACCTGCCGGTGACGGTCGTCAGGCCGTTCAACACCTACGGCCCGCGCCAATCCGCCCGCGCGGTCATTCCGACCGTGCTCGCCCAGCTGCACCACGGGGCGCGCGAGATCAAGCTCGGCTCGCTCCGGCCGACCCGCGACTTCACCTACGTCGACGACACCGTCAGCGGTTTCCTCGCCGCGGCGGACTCCCCCCGCACCCTGGGCCGGACGGTCAATCTCGGCGTCGGCCGCGAGATCTCCATCGCAGACCTCGCCGCGGCGCTGATCCAGGCGAGCGGACGCGAGGCCGTGGTGGTCCAGGACCCGGCCAGGCTCCGCCCGGCCGACAGCGAGGTGCTCAGGCTCGTCTCCGACAACTCGCTGATGCGCGAACTCACCGGCTGGGCGCCGCAGGTCCCGCTAGCGGTGGGGCTGGAGCGGACCTCGGCGTGGATACAGGAAAACCTGCGCCTGTTCGCACCTGACCGCTACCAGGTGTGAGGCTCGAACCGAGCCGAGCGTCCGCGTCCCATTGCCACTGCCGTTGCTGTTGTTGCCGTCGCCACTGAAGCAATCTTCGACCCGGGTCATCGGAAATCGATCCAGTCCGTGGCCGTGGTGAACTCATCGAGGAGCACAGGGTCGGGCGTGACCCCGAGGCCGGGGCCCTGCGGCACGTCCAGGCCCCCGTCGCGCAGGACGAACGGTTCGGTGATGTCACGCTCGAAGTAGCGCTCGGAGGCGCTGATGTCCCCCGGGAGGGTGAAGTTCGGCAGTGCCGCCAGGGCGACGTTGGCCGCGCGGCCGATGCCGGTCTCCAACATGCCTCCGCACCACACCGGCACTCCGTTCGCGGCGCAGACGTCGTGCACGCGGCGCGCCTCCAGGTAGCCGCCGACGCGCGCGGGCTTGATGTTGACGATGCGGCAGGCGCCCAGCGCGATCGCTTCGGCGGCCGAGCGGGCCGAGACGATGGACTCGTCCAGGCAGATCGGGGTGTGGAGCAGCCGGGCCAGGGCGGCGTGCCCGCCGATGTCGTCCTCCGGCAGCGGCTGTTCGATCAGCAGCAGGTCGAAGGGATCCAGGGCGGCCAGGCGTTGCGCGTCGCCGAGGGTGTAGGCGGTGTTGGCGTCGACCTGCAACAGCGGCGCTTCGCCGAACCGCTCCCGGACGGCTCGCACCGGCTCCACGTCCCAGCCCGGCTTGATCTTCAGCTTGATCCGTCGGTAGCCCTGGTCGAGGTAGCCGCCGACGGTGTCGACGAGCTCTGCGACGCTCGGCATGATCCCGACCGAGACGCCGACCGGCACCCAGGACCGCACGGCGCCGAGGTGGTCGCCGAAGGAGGTGCCGGCGGCCCGCAGTTCGGCGTCCAGGACGGCGGCTTCCACCGCCGCCTTGGCGATCGGGTGGCCCTTGAACGGCGCCAGGATCTGCGCCACCAGCGCCGAGGTGACGTGCGGTGCGGCGGCGAGCCTCGGGAGGAAGAAGCGGCGGATGACGTCCTGCGCGCCGTTGATGTGCTCCGAGGAGTACACCGGCTCGCTCATCGCCGCGCATTCGCCCCAGCCCTCGGCCTCCTCGGTGACGACGCGGACCAGCAGGATGTCGCGTTCGGTCACCACGCCGAAAGACGTCTCGAACGGACTGCGCAGCGTCATGCTCAGGCGCCGCAGTTCGACTCCGGATATCTTCATCGGCGCTCGTTCTCCTCGTGGTGTTCCGGTTGTTCCGGTTGTTCCAGCAGGTACCAGCCCGATCGGGTGAAGCCGGTGATGCGGTATCCGCGTCCCATGGCATCGGTCAGCGCGCCGCGCAGCGCGAACCGCCAGCTGCGCGCCAGCTCGGGCTGCTCACGCCGCAGGGTCTGGATGGCCGCGGGCGTCGCACACAGCAGGGAACCGCCGAAGTCCGATGGCGGGCCGGGATCGGGCCTCATGCCCGGCGCGATCCCGGAGAGCAGTACCTTGTTCGCGCTGAGCAGGGATTCTTCGTTCTGTGGCTCGATTCGAGTGCCGCCTGCCGCGGTGTCCGTGCGCGCCGAGTCCAGGGCCCAGCTCATCAGGAGTCGATCGCTGCCCTGTCCCGCGTTGACCCCGTCCGGCATGTCGCCGTAGAAGTCGACGAGATAGGCGGTCGCGTCCGCACCGAGTTTGGCCAGGTTGAAGTAGGCGTTGGCGCGCACCAGCGGGTCGAACGTCCAGGTGATGCGGCGCAGCCCGCGGCTCAGGGCCCAGGCCCGCTGGTGCAGTTTGAGCGCGAAGCCGGCGTGCCGGCCGCCGGCCTCGTTCAGCATCCCGGTGATGTGCGAGTGCAGATGGATGCCGCCTCGTTGTTCCACGTCCGAGGCGAGAAACGCCGTGGCGGCACCGATCAGCCGGTCGCCGTGTCTGTCGTCGAAGACACCGGCGATGTAGCAGCCTTCGTATGCCATCACTCGCATCAGGCCGGTGGGCACCAGGCTCTGCCCCGGCTCGAGTGCCCAGACCCGGGTGAAGACCTCAGCGGCCGCACCGTGCTCTCCCGGTTCGGTCAGTTCTCTGATGGTGACCGCCGCCGCGCGGGCCGCCGCCTCGGCTTGGGCATGCGCCTTGGCGATCAGGGCGCGCGCCGGGGGCGTTGGGCTCGGGGGCATCGGGACCGGAGACATCGGGACCGGGGGCTTCGGGATCGGCACCGCGTTCACGGACGCGCCCCCAACAGGTCCGCCCCAAGGTCGGCGAGCATGGCCGGCAAGTCCTGCGTCAGCCGCTCGGGCAGCGGTGCGGTGTCGATGCTCACGCGGCGGCCCCACGGCGGTCGGCGGGCACGCCCAGCTCGGCTCGGAACAGGCGCAGCACGTTGCCCCCCAGCGTCGCGGCCACGACTGCCTCATCCAGGCCGCGCGCCAGCAGTTCGGCGGTGAGCAGCGGCAGACCGGCGGGTCCGGCCAGACCCGGCAGCGCGGCGAACGGATCGCAGCCGGCCACCGGCCCGACCTCGACCCCGCCGGGCACCACGTCGCGCAGCACTTCGAGCACGAAGTCCGGTCCGATGCCGACGTGGGCGGTGCCCGCGACCTTCCCGATGTGCTCGATGTGGTCGACGAGCCGGGAGATCGACGGCTCGTGCGCGTCCACGAACCCCGGGAAGAAGTTCACGCACACCACGCCGCCGCCGGCGGCGATGGCCGCCAGGCGCGCGTCGGTGAGGTTGCGGTGGTGGTCGCGCAAAGCCCTGGCGGAGGAATGCGTGGCCAGCACGGGCCGGGTCGCGAGTTCGAGCACGTGGTCGACGCCGGCCGCACCGAGGTGGGAGACGTCGAACATCATGCCCAGGCGCTCCATCTCGGCCAGCGCCTCGACCCCGGCGGCGGTCAGCCTGCTGCCCGCGGCGTCCTCCCCCGAGCCGTCGGCGAGCGCCGTGCGGCCGAAGTGGGCCAGCGACGCGATGCGCACGCCGAGCCGGTACAGCGTGGCGAACAGTTCGATGTCCGCGTCGACACCCGGGGCCCCTTCCAGCGCGAGGACCAGCGCGATCCGGCCGGCGGCCAGCGCGCGGTCGATGTCGGCGCCGTCCAGGCACAGGCTGACCTCGTCGGCGTTGCCCTCGGCGATCCGGTGCGCGGCCTCGATCATGCGCAGCGTCTCGCGCAGCGCGCCTTCGGGCCGGTAGGCGTCGTCGATGTAGACCGGAAGCACCTGGATGTCCACGCCGCCGGCGCGCAGCTGCGGCAGCCACTGCGCGCGGAAGTAGCCGGGCCACTGCGCGACCGGCCGCAGGACGACCGAGCAGAGCAGGTCGTTGTGGGTGTCGGCGACCACCGCGCGCCGGTGCAGCTCCAGCGTCGCCGGATCGAGGCGATCGGGTGTGCCGAAATCGGGTGTGCCGAACGCGGGCATGGTCATTGTGAGGCCCCATAACGCTTGAGGAACGTGCGGGACCTGCGGCAGAAGTGATCCGCCCACGGGTTCGTTGCCATGCCGATCAGCTTGCCCGCGCACGCCGGTAGCCGTCTTGGTGTGGACGGATCAATTCCGGGCGTGGCTCTCGTCGAGTCGGATGAAGTGACACAGGGGTCGCCACCGCCGCCTACCATCGGCGCTCAGTGCTCTACCGGGAAGTGGCAGGCCACCTGGTGTCCCGGTCCGGCCGTCGCGATCCGCAGCAGCGGCGGCTCCTGGACGGCGCAGGTCTGCTGTGCCTTCCAGCAGCGGGTACGGAACCGGCAGCCGGACGGCGGGTCGATCGGCGAGGGCACGTCGCCGGTCAGCCGGATGCGCTCGCGGCCGGTGCGGTTCTCGACATCCCTGCGGGCCGGGTCGGGGATCGGCACGGCGGACAGCAGTGCGTTGGTATACGGGTGTAGCGGGCGCCCGTACACGTCGTCCCGCGGGGCGATCTCGACGATCTTGCCCAGGTACATCACCGCGACCCGGTCGGAGATGTGCCGGACCACGGACAGGTCGTGCGCGATGAACACGTAGGCCAGGCCGAGCTCGGCCCGCAGGTCCTCGAACAGGTTCACCACCTGCGCCTGGATGGACACGTCCAGGGCGGAGACCGGTTCGTCGGCGACGATCAGCCTGGGCTTGAGGGCCAGTGCGCGGGCGATGCCGACGCGCTGGCGCTGGCCGCCGGAGAACTCGTGCGGGTAGCGGTTGTAGTGCTCGGGTGACAGGCCGACCAGCTCCAGCAGATCCTGGACCGCGCGCTTGACGCCCTGCGGCGGGTTGAGGCCCTGGATCTTGAACGGCGCACCGACGATCGTGCCGACGGTGTGCCGCGGGTTGAGCGAGGACTGCGGGTCCTGAAACACCATCTGGATGTCGCTGCGCAGCGGGCGGAAGGCGCCCTGGGACAGCCTGGTGATGTCCCGGCCCTCGAAGACCATCTGCCCGCCGGTCGGTTCCTGCAGCTTGGTCAGCACCCTGCCGACGGTGGACTTGCCACAGCCGGACTCGCCCACCAGGCCCAGGGTCTCCCCCGGCTTGATGGACAGGTCGATGCCGTCCACGGCCTTGACCGCGCCGACGGTGCGCTGGAACAGCCCGCGCCGGATCGGGAAGTGCTTCTGCAGACCGGTGACGGTCAGCAGCGCCTCGGTGTCGGCCACTGCCTGGTTCTCGGTAATGGTCTCGGTGCTCACAGGTTCTCCCGAATCTGCTCGGTGAAGATCTCCTGCCGCCGGGCCGGGTCCAGGTGGCAGCGCACCAGGTGCCCCGGGTCGCTGCCGGCCAGCCGCGGGATCTCCGTGTCGCTGCGCCCGCCGGTCTCGGCCGTGTACGGGCAGCGCGGATGGAAGGCGCAGCCGGCGGGCACGTTGATCAGCGACGGCGGGTTGCCCCGGATGGGCGAGAGCCGGTCCTGGACCGCCCGGTCGATCCGCGGCATCGAGCCGAGCAGGCCCCAGGTGTAGGGGTGTTCCGGCTGGCGGAAGACAGTCTCGGCGGTGCCGTACTCGACCGCCTTGCCGCCGTACATCACCATGATGTCGTCGGCCAGTTCGGCGACCACGCCGAGGTCGTGGGTGATGAGGATCAGCGCGGAGTCGAACTCCCGTTGCAGGTCCCGCATCAGGTCCAGGATCTGGGCCTGCACGGTCACGTCCAGCGCGGTGGTCGGCTCGTCGGCGATCAGCAGCCGCGGGTTGCAGACCAGCGCCATGGCGATCATCGCGCGCTGGCGCATACCGCCGGAGAACTGGTGCGGGAAGTCGTCCACCCGGGTGTTCGGCTGCGGGATGCCGACCAGTTCCAGCAGCTCGATCGCGCGCTTGCGGGCGACCGGCTTGGAGACCTTGTTGTGGACCCGGTAGGCCTCGATGATCTGCGCGCCGACCGTGTAGAACGGGTGCATCGCGGACAGCGGATCCTGGAAGATCATCGCCATCTTCTCGCCGCGCAGCCGCCGGACCTCCTCGGCCGAGGCGGTCACCAGGTCCTGGCCGTCCAGCCAGATCCCGCCGGAGATCCGGGCCCCGCCGCGGCCCTTGCGGTCAGCCCTGCGGTGCAGGCCGAGCAGGGACAGCGAGGTGACCGACTTGCCGGAGCCGGACTCGCCGACGATACCCAGCGTCTTCCCGCGCTCCAGCGCGAAGCTGATGCCGTCCACCGACTTCACCACGCCGTCGTCAGTCGGAAAGTGCACCCGCAGGTCGCGCACGTCCAGGAACGGACGCTCGCCCCCGGCCGTCACAGCCGCACCCGCGGGTCCGCCACGGCGTACATGACGTCGACCAACAGGTTGGCCAGCACGATGAACGCCGCGGCGAACAAGGTGACGCCCATCATCATCGGGAAGTCGCCGTTCTGGATCGAGGTGATGGCCAGGAAGCCGATCCCCTTCATGGAGAAGGTGATCTCGACCAGCACCGCACCGCCGAGCACGGTGGCGAAGTCCATGCCGAAGATCGTGATGATCGGGGTGATCGCGGCCCGCAGCGCGTGCTTGAGGATCACCCGGCGCTCGGACAGGCCCTTCGCCCGCGCGGTGCGCACGAAGTCCTCGCTCAGTACGTCGAGCATTCCGGCCCGGGTCAGACGGGTGTAGAGGGCGGCCAGGCCGAAGGCCAGACAGGTCCAGGGCAGGATCATGTCCAGGAACCATTGGCCCGGGTCGGACAGGATGCCGACGTAGCTGCCCGGGGCCGGCAGGATCGACCACCGGTAGGCCAGTGGCAGGGACAGCAGCGGCGCGAGGAAGTAGACCGGGAGCGAGATGCCGAGCAGGGCGGTGACCATCGACGCCCGATCGAGCAGCGATCCCTTGCGCACGGCCGAGGCCAGACCCGAGGCGACGCCGAAGAACAGCCACAGGACGCCGGCACCCGCCGCGATGGAGAAGGTGACCGGCAGGTCGCCCAGGATCGTGGGCCAGACCTGCTGGTAGTTCCGGAACGAGTAGCCCAGGCACGGGGCTTTGCAGACGATGTCCTGGGTGCCGTCGCTGAAAGTGGTGCCGGTGACGATGGTGCGTATGTAGTCGATGTACTGGACCAGGAACGACCGGTCGAAGCCGAAACGATGGATCACCCCCTGGATCGCCGCGGGCGAGGGCTGCTTGCCCACGTACTGGACCGCCATGGTGGCCGGTGTCTGCCCTCCCCACTGCGGCATCTCGTAGAAGATGACCATCGTCACGAACGCGACGACGAGCAGCAGACCGGCAACGGCGAACAAGCGCCGGACGATGAAAGTCAGCATGGTGTCGGGGTCCTCACTGGACGCCGAGGGCCTGGTAGTCGTACATGCCGTACGCCTGCTCGATGTAGGCGTTCGTGAGGTTCGGCGGGCGCAGCATCAGGGCCCGGGAGTCGATCATCGGCACCAGTGCCGCGTCCTTCAGCGCCTGCTGGTCGATCTGGGCGTACAGCGCGTTGCGGGCGTCCGGGTCGGTGGTCTTGAGCGCGGTGGCCATCAGGGAATCGACGGCCGGGTCGTCGAGTTCGGAGTAGTTGCTCTCCCCGGTCGCCTTGATGCCGTCCGGGGTGAGGATCTGGTCCAGGAATCCGTACCCTGACGGGAAGTCGGCGGCCCACGCGGTGATGAACAGCGCCTCGTTGTTCTGCTTGACGTACGACTGACTGCCGGCCTTGATCGAGAGCTGGCTGTACTTGAAGCCGTCCTCGGTCACGGTGATGCCGATGGCGGCCAGGTTCTGCTGGACGACGTCGGCGACCGGCTTGTCCTTCGGCTGATCGATGTAGTAGCCCACCTGGGTGGTGATGTCGGTGACGTGCTCGGCGGCCTTGCAGGTCGCGATCTCGGCCCTGGCCTTGGCCAGGTCGCCGGTGTGGCCCGGGCTCTGGTACAGGTCCTGCTGGACGTAGCCCGGGACGGTCGGGGGCAGCACCGTGGTGGCGATGTCGCCGCCGCCGATGCCGCCGCCGAACGCGGTCTGCACCGCGGACTTGTCGATCGCCCATTCCACGGCCTTGCGACAGTCGATGTCGTCGAACGGCTTGATCGTCGTGTTGATCGTCAGATAGGTCAGCAACCCGGTGATCGGGTCGTCGGCCTCGGCCTTGAGCCTGGGGTTGCCCAGCACCTGCGACTGCGTCGCGGTCTGGACGCCGGCGCCGGACTGGTCCACGTCGGTGGTGCCGTGCAGCAGGTCCTGATCGACCGTCTGCGCGCTGACGTCGACCTTGTCGACGATCCTGGCGGCGTGCGCGACATGCAGGTGCAGCGGGTCGGAGGCGGCGTTGAAGGCCGGGGACGCCGACAGGTCGAGCTCCTTGCCCACGGCGTAGGAGTCGAACCTGTACGCCCCGGAGGACAGTACGTGCTCGTAGTAGGTGGCGCCGGTGTCCTTGGCCCGCGGGACCGGCACTGTCGACGGCAGCGTCAGCACGTCGTCGAAGTCCGCGAACGGCTTGACCAGATGGAAGACGATGGTGTCGCTGTCCGGCGTGTCGATGCCCGAGGGGTGGTCGGCCGGGTTCTTGTCCTTGTACGGACCCTGATAGTTCGTGGTGTCCGTGAGCAGCTGCTTGAAGTAGGTCGGGCCGTTCGGCAGGACCTCCTGGCCCCAGTTCGAGCGCTCGATGCCGTAGGCGACGTCCTGCGCGGTGATCGGGGAGCCGTCCGTGTACGTCGCACCCTTGACCAGGTGGAAGGTCCAGGTCAGGCCGTCCGCGCTCATGGTGCCCAGATCGGTGGCCAGGTCCGGGACCAGCTTCACCGGGCCGGGGGCCTCGGCGAAGGTGACCAGCGAGCGGGTGTAGAGCCGCATCACGTCCCAGTCGGCCCCGAAGTAGCTGTTGCCCGGGTCGGTGGACTGCAGGTCCGAGGACTGTTCCAGCCGGAGCGTCCCGTGGCCGGTGGCGGAGGATTTGTTCACGGTCCCGGCCAGGCCGACGTCGTACGCCGCCGAGGAATGGGCTCCGGTACCGCCGCTGGACCCGCCGCCGCAGGCCGCGGCGCCGAACGCCAACGCTGCGGCCGCCGCGTAAGCGGCGATTCGTGGCTTGCGCATGATGTGTGTGAGCCCCTTGTTCTCTCGTTCGGGTCTGGCCCGGTCAGCGACTGGCCTTGGGATCGAAGGCGTCGCGCAGTCCGTCGCCGAGCAGGTTGAAGGCGAGCACGGTGAGGAAGATGGCCGAGCCGGGAACGATCAGGAACTCCGGGTCGACCTGGTACAGGGCGATCGCCTCGTTGACCATCTCGCCCCAGGACGGCATGGGCGAGCGGATGCCGACTCCCAGGTAGGACAGTGACGCTTCGAACAGGATGTTCGACGGGATGAGCAGCGTGGCGTAGACCAGGATCGGCGCCGTCAGGTTGGGCAAAATCTCCCTGAGGATGATCCGCCCCGGGGTGGCGCCCAGGACGCGCGCCGCCTCCACGAACTCGCGTTCGCGCAGCACCAGGGTCTGCCCGCGCACGATGCGGCCGATATACGGCCAGGAGAAGAAGCCGATGATGAAGATCAGCAGTACGATCCGCAGCGTGTTGCCGGTCAGCCCGAAGGCCGAGTAGCCGAGCACTCCGGACAGCGAGATCGCGAACAGGAACAGCGGGAACGCGAGCATCACGTCCATGGTCCGGCTGATCACCGAGTCGATCAGGCCGCCGAAATAGCCGGCGACCATCCCGAGGCCGACCCCGATCGCGATGGCGATGACGGTGGCCAGTCCGGCGATGCCCAGCGAGGTCCGGGCGCCGTAGACGACCCGGGCGAACAGGTCGCGGCCGGTGGGCACGTCCACGCCGAGGATGTGCCGCGAACTCATCCCGCCGAAGCCGCCGCTGGGGATCTGCAGGTTCGGGTCGATCAGTCTCGTGTGCGTGGTGTAGGGATCGTTGCCGGTGAGCGAGCACAGCTGCGGCGCGAAGATCGCTGTCAGGATGAGCAGGACGACGGTCACCCCGCCGGCCATCGCGACCTTGTCCTTCTTCAGCCGGCCCAGGGCGATCCGGCCCGGGGAGCGGCCCTCGATGGCCTCGCCCGGCGGCGCCGCGGCTTCCGGCTCGGCCGCCGGCGCCGAGCCCGGTTCCAGAATCGTCGTCATCGTGTCGCTTCCTCACAGTGGCCAGCGGGGAGACCTTCCGCGAAGCAGGGCCTTCATCCCAGGAGTCGCGCCCCGTGGACGAGATCTGTCGTGACCGAGGCCCTGAAGTCGGTGACCGACGACCCGTCGCCCTCGTCGGTGTTGATCAGCACGGCGACGGCGTGGGTCTGGTCTTCCGTCAGGACCACCATGTTGGCGAACCCGATGTCCGAGCCGGAGTGGCCGACGTACGGGTGCCCGTCGACGACCTCTTGGACCCAGCCGAGACCCTGGTAGGGCACTATCTTCGGACTGACCTGGGGGCGCAGCATGTCGGCGACGTCGGCCGCCGACAGGATCGGGGGCGTGCCGATCGCCCCGCCGATCATGGCCCGCAGGCTGGTCGCCAGATCGGCCACCGAGCAGCGCAGGGCACCAGCGGGGACGTCCGGATAGCTCATCTGGGGCAGCGCCGCCAAGGCGCCCTTCTTGAACTCATACGGCACGGCCAAGACGCCCGGCGCGAACTCCCGCAGGTACCAATGCGCGCCGGTGACACCGAGCGGCTCGAACAGGTTCGCCTTCGTGGAGGCGGCGAAGTCCTGTCCGCTGACGCACTCCACCACATAGCCGACCAGGGCCATACCCACGTCGGAGTAGTCGAAGTACGTGGCCGGCTTGTGCTTGGGGAGATACGACTTCTTCGGTGAATAGTGGGTCCCACCCGGCACGAGGTAGTCGCGCAGGAAGTCCGACAGGCTCTCCTTCGGGTCCCCGACGACGTCGAAGCCCACGTAGTTCTCGTCGGAGACGCTGGAGGTGTGGGTGACCAATTGGTGCGGGGTGATCGGCACGTCCGGGTAAGCGGGGTTGCGCACCGGGAAGTCGATGAAACCGTTGACGTCGTCGTGCAGGTCGAGGCCGCAGCGATCGAACAGCTGGACCAGGGCCGAGGCGGTGAACAGCTTGCTGACCGACGCCAGGTGCATGGGCGTGGTCGGGGTGAGCAGGCGGTTCGCGGCGATATCGGCGTAGCCGAAGGCCGCCGCATAGGGTGTCGGGGCGTTCTTGGACACGATCGCGACTTCGACCCCCGCGACGTGGGCGGTCGCCAACCGCGCCGGCATGCCCGCCTCGAACTCGCGCAGCCACTGATCGAACGTCTGGTTCCGGCCCGTGGCGGCGAACGCCTCGGAGCCCTGGGTGAGGAGAACACCTGCCAGTCCGCCGGCCAGTCCCGCCTTGAGTACCGAACGTCGAGTCGAGATCATGATGCGTCATCCGTCTCTGGCGGTCGTATCCGCCGATTGATTCCGGGGTGGGGCGAGCGACTCGTTCAGTCGCGACCCGGCTCACTCACCGGGAGACACCCGCTTGGTTCACGGATCGGTGTGCCGAGGGTATGTCCGCCGGTCGGGCCGGGGCTTCGTCAGGGCGGATAAGGCCGGGTGACGGAATCTGTAGAGAAGGACGAAGATCGTCGGCGGCCCGTCACGGGCCAATGTCTCAGGGTCCTGATTCACGGGACGGGTGCGGGGCGCGAACCCGAGCGCGGAACGGACCCCGCCATCGGACTGGCCCGTCATCGCCCGGCGGGACAGTGGTACCGACCGGCACCGGTGTGAGTGTCAGCGAGCCGGATCCGCGTCGGGGTCGCCCTGGGCCGTCGGCCGCCCGGGGGGCTGCAGTCGAAGGTGCAGCATGGCCGCGAAGCGGGCGTCGGCGTCGCGCAGATCGATCTGGCCGATCTCGGCGACCCGGCGCAGCCGGTACCGGAAGGTGTTCGGATGGACGTACTGCGTCGCCGAAGCGGCGTTCACGTCGCCGAACGCCTCCAGCCACGCCCGCAGCGTGGCGACCAGGCCGGTGCGGTGCACAGAGTCGTAGTGGGCCAGACGCGCGACCGGGCCGCCGAGCGCGTCGCCGCGCTCGGCGATCGTCTCGGCCATCTCCGCCAGCAGCGCTTGGAGCTGGACATCGCTGATCGAAGCCACGCAGGCCTCGCCGTCCCGGTTCCGCAGTACGTTCAGGGCCCGGTGCGCCCCGGCTCGCGACCGGAACAGTTCGCCGTGGCCGGTGCCGACCTCGCCGATGCCGACGATCAGCCCGTGCCGGGTGCCGACGCGCCGCAGGAACTCCTGCGCCACCGTGGCGACGCGCTGTGCGCCGTCGGCACTCTGCTGCGGCACCGGAACGATGGCGTACACCACGTCGCCGACGACGGCCACGGCCGAGCGCGGATGCACGGCGGTCAGGTGCACCGCGAACGCGTCGGCCACGCGTTGGCGTTCGGCGACCAGGTGCGCGCGCTGCACGGCGGACGGCTCGCCGTCAGAGCCGATGGAGCCGATGACGTCCAAGGCGACGACCACGGCGGCCCGCTCGGCCAACCCCAGGCGCGCGACGGCCTGCGCCGCGCCGGGCCCGGACTCCAGCGCCGTGGCGACCAGGTCGGCGTGCAGCCGCCGCCCGACGTCGGCTCCGGCACGCAGCCGCATCATGTGCAAGGCGACGAGCTTGGCCGCGTCGCGCAGCGCCTGCGCACGCTCGGCCGACAGCGGCGCCCACACCGCGGCCCAGATCGTGCCGAGGATCTCGTCGCCGGCCCGCACCACCAGCGCGGCCCTGGGCATCTCGCCGTGACCTATCAGGTCCGGCAGGGGATCGACGAACACCGGTTCCTCGCTGCGGTACAGAGCCTGGTAGACACCGCGCTCCTCGAGGATGCGCGTGTACTGCTCAGGGACCTGTCGGCCCAGGATGGTCGCCACCCGCGAGGCGTCGGCTTCGTCCTGGCGGCCGGAGAACGCCAGAACCCGGTTGCCGCGGTCCTCGATGGTGATCGGCGCGTCCAGCAAGGCCGCGATGGCGTTCGCGAGGGCGAACAGGTCGCCGGCCGGCGTCCCGAACATCGTCGGCGTACCCACCTCGGCGATGTCGCCCTCCGCGATCAGCGACCTGACCATGGCCGCCAGCTGCGCCCAAGTCGCGCCGGGCGTCAGGGCCAGCACGGTGACACCCGAGCGCGACGACGCGGCCGTGACGACCGGATCAGCGAGGACGGGCGCCCGGACCACCAGCGCCGCCGCACCGGCCATGACGGGGTCGCTCAGCAGCGCGGCGATCGACGCCGGCTCCCGCACCCCCACGCCGAGGACCAGCGCGTCCAGGCACGACACCTGCTCCTCCAGCGGATCGTAGATGACGACGCCGCCGACCCGGGCCTCGGAGACCGCATCGCCGCACACCACCTCGAGCAGGGTGCTGCCCAGGTCCTCGATGACCCGGCCCAGGCTGGCCCGTAGATGCGCCTTCATCGCCGATCGCACGCCTTCCGCATCTACGGCCCGCTCCCACATCAGGATCCCTCGCCGTCCAAGGCATCCTGACGCCGCCGAGTCCGCGTTGGCAAGGATCTTGGGCTGGACCCGCCCCGCCGCCGGCGGTATCCGACCCGATGCGAGCGATAGCCGGGGCCTACGTCCCGGCCGGTCTCCGGCACGAGCCCCGGCCGGGCGCGGAACGCTCGTAGGCGTTCACGATGACACCGTCAGTTCCTTCTTCAGCGTGTGCAGCACTTCCGCACTGACCGCGGGTGTGACCGCGGCGAGCTGGTAGGGCGACAGGTGTCCGACGTAGGCGCGCATGCTGTCACGGGTCAGCAGCGGCAGTTGCCGGGCCAGGACTTCCCCTGCGCGCTCGTCGTCGAGAAGCTCGCCGATCGTGGACAGCACTCCCAGACCGTCGGTCTCGAACTCCGATGGCGGCGGCAGCGGGGCCGCTGAGCTGACTGTCTGGTCGTGCTGGGCCCGGGCCAGCAGGTGTTCCGGTCCCACCGGGCCCTCGGCCGGCAGGCCCAGGCGCTGGTACTGGCCGGCCGGGGCGTCGCAGGCGCGCATCAGCTGGACCAGGAGTGTGGCCATACGCAGTTCGAGCTCGTCGTCGATCAGCGGGTTCCGCTGTTCGGGGTCTGATTCGAGGTCGAACAGCAGGGTTCCGAAGCTGTGCGGGTTGCCCCAGGTGACGGCGGGGACCCGCAGCACGGGGACACCCTTGGTGAACGAGAACGGTTCGGCCAGCTTCGCGCCGCGCAGCTCGTCCGGGGTGAACCGGGACGCCATGTGCGTCGGCATGAGCGTGAACTCCTCCAGCGGCTGGTTCGCCTCGGTGGCGCAGGCGCGCATGTAGACGTGGCGGCCGTCGGTGACGTTGACGTGCCCGCCGTGGTTGCCGAACAGTCCGCCCTCGCGCACCGGTGTGTCGGCCGCGACGGTCTCGGCCAGCGGCACGCCCTGCATGTCCGGTGTCGATCCGACGCCGAAGTACTCCAGCAGCGTCGGTCCGAAGTCGACCGTCTGCACCAGCGCCGACCGGCGCTCGCCGCGTACCCGGCTTCGGGGGTCCCAGACGAACAGCGGCGTGTGGATGTTCTCGTCGTACCAGGGCTGGACGGTCTTGCCCCACCAGCCGTGCTCGCCGAGCAGCAGACCGTGGTCGGTGCAGACGATCAGCATCGTGTCATCCCACAGGCCCTGCTCGTCCATCGCGTCCAGCACCCGGCCCAGCGAGGCGTCGCAGAACGTCAGCAGCGCCGAGTACTCGGCCCGCAGATGGTCGACGGTGCCCTCGTCCTCGGCGACGCGCCGGTAGTCCGGCCAGTCGAAGTGCGGGCCGTCGTAGTCATGCACGTAGTGCTCGCGGTGTTCCTCGTAGGCGAAGAACGGCTCGTGCGGATCGAAGCACTCGATCTGCAGGAACCACCGGTCGGCGTCCTTGTTCGTCTCGATGAACTCCAGGCCGGCGTCCACAGTCAGCGTCTGCGAGTGTGTCTCGACGGTCGGCATGTGCTGCCGGTTGACCCAGTCCTGCCGCCACGACGGCGTCCCGGACCGCCAGAAGCTCACCGTTTCGGCCGGCATCGGCGGGTCGGCGACCTGTCCCTTCCACTTGTCGCCCTCCTGCCCCCGGAACAGCTCGTAGGTGCTGAACCGGTTGTGGTAGGTCGCGCCGCCGTCCTCCCAGTAGTGGTAGTGGTCGGTGGCCAGGTGGGTGTGCACGCCCGCGGCGGACAGCAGTGCCGGGACCGAGTCGTCGAACGGTTCCAGCGGGCCCCAGGACCGGTGCAGGAAGTTGTGGCGGCCGGTGTGCAGCTCCCGGCGGGCCGGCATGCAGGGCATGCTGCCGGCGTAGCAGTTGTCGAAGGTCGCGGCGTGCCGGGCCAGCCGCTCGAAGTTGGGGGCGTGGATTCCCTGCGCGCCGTAGGGCGGCAGGTACCGGCGATTGAGGGTGTCGAACATGAGCATGACGGCGCGCAAGAGATGCTCCTTCGCAATGGGTATGTACATTAGAACATATGAAGCCGTGTTGCATGCCTTCGCATGAGCCCACCCGCGCCCCCCGACACGTCCCCTGGCCGATCACCGGGACCGGCGGGGCCGCATCGACCGCCGGCATGGTGCGGCTGCCGGGCGGTGAGTTCCTGATGGGTGCCGACGACGCCGAAGGATTCGCCGACGACGGCGAGGGACCGGTGCGGCCGGTACGCCTGGCGCCGTTCCGCATCGACGTCCACGCGGTCACCAACGACGCCTTCGCCGAGTTCGTGGCCGCGACCGGCCATCGCACCGACGCCGAGAGATTCGGCTGGTCGTACGTCTTCGCCGGCTTCCTGCCCGCGGCGCTGCGCCGCAGCGCCCGAAGGCCGGAACGCACCCCGTGGTGGTGTGGGGCCGAAGGCGCGATGTGGAGCCGGCCCGAAGGGCCGGGCAGCACGCTCGACGGCCGCGGGGACCACCCGGTCGTCCACGTCTCCTGGCACGACGCCGCCGCCTACGCGGCCTGGTCCGGCAAGCGCCTGCCCACCGAGGCCGAATGGGAGTACGCGGCGCGCGGCGGCCTGGAGCAGAAGCGCTACCCGTGGGGCGACGAGCTCGACCCGGACGGCGAGTACCGCTGCGACATCTGGCGCGGCACGTTCCCCGCCAAGAACACCGCCGCCGACGGCTACCGCGGCACCGCCCCGGTCGACGCCTTCGAACCCAACGGATTCGGCCTGTTCAACACCTCCGGCAACGTCTGGGAATGGTGTGCCGATTGGTGGCGCACCGAACACGGCACCGAGCGCCCGCTGGTCGACCCGACCGGCCCGGCGACCGGCCACGACAAGGTGATCCGGGGCGGTTCCCACATGTGCCACGCGTCGTACTGCAACCGCTACCGCGTCGCCGCTCGCAGCGCCAACAGCCCCGACAGCTCCAGCGGTCATGCGGGTTTCCGCTGTGTGGCGTCCGCGTAACGCGGTCTTGACAGCTTCCCGGCGCCCGGTGAGACTGAGGCCCCATAAGTTCCTACGTACATAAGGGCGGCGAATGCTTCTCGACTACGTGATCCTCGGGGTGCTCGCCGTGAGACGCCTGTCCGGCTACGACATCAGCCGGTGGATGGACGGTTCGGGCCGCTACATCGGCTACGGCGTCAAGTCCCCGCAGATCTACCGCAAGCTGACCGCGCTGGTTGACCGCGGCTGGGTCGCCTTCGAGGTGGATCCGCGCGAAGGCCGTCCCGACGCCAAGCTCTACAGCCTCACCGAGGCCGGTCGTCAGGCGCTGCTGGAGTGGGCCCGCTCGCCGTACGAGCCGTCGCCGCGGCCGATGGACCCCGATTTCAAGCTGCGGTTCCTGTTCGCCGGACAGCTGGGTCCGGAGATCGCGTTGGCGGTCGTGGACACCGAGCTGGCCTACCGGATCAAGCACGACGGGACCTCGGCCGACTTCCCCATCACCGACGTGTACGAGGGACAGATCCCTGAGCTCGACCCGGACTGGGCCCGCGAAGTCCACATCATGGCCCACGAGAACGGCTACGCGTACGCCCACTCCTACATCGCGTGGCTTCAGCTGACCAAGGCCCGCCTGGAGCGACTGCTCGGGCGCTGATCTCCCCGTCGAACCCTGCCGGAGGCGCCTCCTCATGCGCATCATCTACGTGGACGTGGACACCCTCCGCGCCGACCACACCACCCCCTACGGCTACCACCGCCGGACCACACCGCACCTGCAGGAGCTGGCCGACAAGGGCGTCACCTTCGAGCGCTACTACTGCTCGGACTCCCCCTGCCTGCCCTCACGCACCGCGCTCACCTCCGGCCAGTTCGGCATCAGCAACGGGGTGATCGGCCACTTCGGCGCGGCGGCGCAGTTCCGCCTGGACGCCGGACACGGACCCGAACCCGACCGGCCGCTGCTCGGCCAACGCCTGGGCTTCGGCGGCTACTACACGGCCGCGATATCGGTGTTCGCCGAACGCCACCGGGCCTACTTCTTCCACGCCAACTTCCGCGAAGCGATCCGTGCCACCGACCGACTCGGCGACGAGGAGGCCCCGGACATCAACCGGGCCGCGATCGACTGGCTGCGCCGACACGCCGACGACGACAACTGGTACCTGCACCTCACGTACTGGGAACCGCACACCAACTACACCCAGCCGGCGGAGTGGACCGAGAAGATGGCCGCCGCGGGACCCGTCCAAGCCTGGCCGGACGAGCAGACCATCGCCGCGCACGCCGAGATCTACGGCCCGCGCAGCGCCCTGGACCTGCACCACTCGATCGTCGGCGGCAGGACGTCCCCGGTCCCGCACAACATGCCGGACGCGATCCGGTCCCGCGCGGACTTCGAGCACCTGGTCAACGGCTTCGACGGCGCGATCGCCTACTGGGACCACCACTTCGGGCAGCTGATGGCGGCCTTGGAAGAACTCGGCATAGCCGAGGACACCGCCGTGATCGTGTCCGCCGACCACGGCGAGTCCTTCGGGGAGCAGGGGCTGTACGCCGAGCACGGTCTGGCCAACGAGCCGACGCATCGGGTACCCCTGGTCGTCTACTGGCCGGGCGTCACCGACGATCTGCCGGTGACGGCACGCCGCAACGACGCCCTGCTCTACAACATCGACTACGCGCCGACGCTGTGCGAGATGCTCGGAATGAGCGCGCCTGCCGGATGGCAGGGCACATCGTTCGCCGCGGCGATCCGCGGCGAGCCGATCCCCTCCCGCGAGTACCTGGTACTGGGACACGGAGCCCACACCTACCAACGGGCCGTACGCACCAGGGACCACCTCTACATCCGGACCTACCATCCCGGTTGCTTCCGTGCGGAGTGGGAGCAGCTGTTCAACGTCGCCGACGACCCGTACCTCACGCACGATCTCCTGGAATCAGAGCCCGAACTCGCCGCCACGATGCGCTCCCATCTGGCCCAGTGGTGGAACGAGTACGCCGGCCGCCCCGGCGCGCTGCCGGACCCGATGCAGGCGACACTCCAGACCGGCCCCACCTACTACAACGACCCGGTCCGCTACGCCCGACATCTACGCGATACCGGGCGCTCCCACTTGGCCGAGGACTTGGAGAGCCGGCTGGCGTCCCTGGACATCCCCGTGTCCTGGCACGCCCCGGACCGGCCGCGCACCTACGAACTCTTCCAACGCTGGATCCACCTGCTTCAGACCCGCGACCAGGAGTCCGTCACCACGCCTTAGGGGGCGAGCTGTGTCAAGCGAAGCAGCACTACCCTCCACCGACCTGCCGACCGACACCAACACCGACACCGACACCGGCTCACCGGCCGACCCCCACCGCCGGCGCCAGCTCGCCATCCTCGGCGGCCTGCTCAGCGTGGACAACAGCGAGTCGAGCCTCATCACGGTGCTGTTCCCGGCCATCCGCAAGGCGCTCGACGTGAAGCTCGCCGGCCTCGGCGCGCTGACCGCGGTGTCCAAACTGGTCGGTGCCTTCGCCGGCCCGATGTGGGTCTCCGTCGCGCGGCACCGGCCCCGCAAGCAGGTGCTGGTCCTGTGTTGCGGCGCCTGGGGCGTATTCACCGCCGCGGCCGGGCTCGTCCAGAACTACGGCCAGCTCGTCGCCCTGGTCGTGGTGATCAGCCTCGGGCTGGCCGGCGGCGGACCGCTCACCAACGGCCTGATAGCCGACCTCTTCGACGACCGGACCCGCGGTCGCGCGGCCGGGGCGCTGTACGGCATCGCGTTCATCGGCGTGGGGGTGATGGGCCCGATATTCGGCGCGCTGTCACACCTGCACAACGGCTGGCGTTACGGGTTCCTTCTCAGCGGTCTGGTCCAGATCGGCTTCGGCCTGGCGACTCTGGTGTTCCTGCGCGACCCCGGCGTCGGCGCCGCGGAGGGCACACCGGTGGCCCGCGAGGTGGCGGCCGCTGACAGCCGGGGGGAACGAGCACGCGTCAAGATCCTCCTCGGCAACCGCACGTTCCGCGTGATGTGTTTCCAGCGCCTGGTGACCGGCCAGTTCGTCCTGCTGACCTTCGGCCCGACGTTCATGGTCGACGACCGCGGCTTCAGCACCGCCGAAGCCTCGCTGATCACGGTGCCGGTCGCCGTCGCCTACGTCGCCGGGACCCTGCTCGGCGGCCTGCTCGGCGACCGGGCCCACCACCGTCGGCCCCGCTCGGGCCGGATCATGGTGATGCAGGTCGCGATGTTCGTGTACGCGCCGATCGGCTACGCGCTGACGCAGTTCCATTGGCACCAGTTCGGCATCTACCTGGCCCTGTTCGCACTGCTCGCCGCGACACAGAGCGTGGTGCCCGGGGTGAACCGGCCCATCGTCATGTCGGTCGTCGCCCCCGAGATGCGAGGCACGGCGTTCGGGATCATGTTGTCCGCCGAGGCAGTCGGCTGGGCCCTGACCAATCTGCTGACCGGCATCGTCGGCGACGCCTACAGCCTGCAGACCGCGTTCCTGTGGTTCTCGGTGATCCTCATGCTTGCCAACGGAGCCTTGTTCTTCGGGCTCTACCGTCCCTACGCCCGCGACGCGGCCGCACTCGAAGCGGCGTTGCGCGCGCCCCTGATGGAGACCTCGTGAACCAGCCCAACTTCGTCATCTTCATGCCCGACCAGCTTCGGGCCGATGCCCTCGGCGCGTTCGGCAACCGGCGGGTGCGCACCCCGCACATCGACGCGCTCGCCGCGAGCGGCACCCGGTTCGACAACGCCTACGTGCAGCACCCGGTGTGCTCGCCGAGCCGGGCCTCGATCCTGACCGGCTGGTACCCGCACACCGCGGGCCATCGAACCCTGACCCACCTGCTGCGGCCGCACGAGCCGAACCTGTTGCGGATACTGAAGACGGCCGGCTACCACGTGGCCTGGGCCGGGATGCGCGGCGACACCTTCGCGCCCGGCGTCACCGAGTCCAGCGTCGAGGAGTACGGCTTCTCGACAATGCCCAACGCGCTGTACGGCGGCGACTATCCCGAGGGCGTGTGGTCCCGGCTGTTCTACCGCGGCCGGATCGACGACGAGAACCGGATCGACCCCGACGAGGCCGCGGTCCGGACCGCCGAACAGTGGCTCGGCGATCCCCCGGACCGCCCGTGGGTGCTGTTCCTGCCGTTGGTGGCTCCGCACTGTCCCTTCCAGGTCGAAGAACCCTGGTATTCCCAGGTGGACCGGGACGCGCTGCCGGGCGCGGCCGCACCCGGCGATCCGGCCCGCGAGCCGCGGTACATGCAGGCCATCCGCGATCGCTACGGGATCGGCGACGTGACGGCCGACCAGTGGCGAGAGGTCACCGCCACCTACTACGGCATGATCGCCAAGCTGGACGACCAGCTCGGGCGGGTGATGAGGGCCGTGGCCGCGACGGACGACGCGGCGAACACCGTCACGCTGTTCTTCGCCGACCACGGCGAATACCTCGGCGACCACGGCCTGATCGAGAAGTGGCCGTCGGCCATGCACGAGTGCATCACCCGCGACCCGCTCATCATCAGCGGCCCGGGACTGCCGGCCGGACAGGTCCGCGAGGCGCTCGTGGAGATGGTCGACGTCCTGCCGACCGTGCTGGAACTGGCCGGCGTCGAAGCACCCCACCGGCATTTCGGCCGCAGCCTGCTGCCATTGCTGCACGATCCGGCCGCGCCGCACCGCCAGTACGCGTTCACCGAAGGCGGGTTCACCGTCGAGGAGGAACCGCGGCTGGAGCGCGCCGGCTTCCCCTACGACAAGAAGGCCGAGCTGCAGCACGAGGACCCGACCCTGGTCGGCAAGGCCGTGGCGGTGCGTGACCAGGACTGGACCTACGTCTGGCGGCTCTACGAGCCACCCGAGCTCTACCGCCGCGGCGACGACCCCCACGAGCAGACCAACCTCGCCGGCCGTCCCGAGCACGCCGAAACAGAGCGCCGTCTGCACGACGCCATGACCCGCTGGCTGGTCGAGACCGCCGACGTCCTCCCGCCCGACACCGACCCGCGCCTGCCGACCGTGCAGCTACCCGCCCCCGGTGCCGCCCTCGTGAACGGCCCGGACCTATGAAGAAAGCTGACAAAGTGGAACACCCCGAGTACGCCGACGTCGTCGAGGCCGCGCTGAAGCGGTTGGACCTGGATGCCAAGACCCGCCTGCTGGCCGGCCAGGACCTGTGGTCGCTCCCGGCGCTCCCGGAGATCGGCCTGGGTTCGCTGGTGATGTCCGACGGACCGGTGGGTGTTCGTGGCGCGTCGTGGGATCCGGGCGACCCGTCGCTGGTGCTGCCGAGCCCCACGGCGCTGGCGGCGACCTGGGATCCGGAGCTGGCCCGGCGGGCCGGACAGGTGTTGGCCCAGGAGGCACGCCGCAAGGGTGTGCACGTGCTGCTCGCGCCCACCGTCAACCTGCACCGCTCGCCGCGCGGCGGCCGCCACTTCGAGTCCTATTCCGAGGACCCCTTGCTGACCGCGCGGATCGGCGCGAACCACGTCGCCGGCGTTCAGGACGGCGGCATCGGCGCCACAGTCAAGCACTTCGTGGCCAACGACGCCGAGACCGACCGCTTCACCGTCGACAACCGGGTCGGGGCGCGGACGCTGCGCGAGCTGTATCTGGCACCGTTCGAGCAGATCATCGCCGAGGCGAACCCGTGGGTGGTGATGTCCGCGTACAACAGCGTCAACGGCTCGACCATGACGGAGAACCGGGACCTGCAGATCGGCGTGCTGCGCCAGGAGTGGGGCTACGACGGCGTCGTGGTCTCCGACTGGCTCGCCGCGCGTGACACCGTGCGCGCGATCACCGGCGGGCTGGACGTGGCGATGCCCGGCCCGGTCACGGTGTTCGGGCCCGCGCTCGCCGGCGCGGTGCGCGACGGCCGGGTCGCCGAATCAGTGGTCGACGACGCGGTGCGGCACGTCTTGCTACTGGCCGCGCGCGTCGGGCTGCTCGCGGGTGCCGGACCGGTGGTCCCCGAGGACCGCCGCCCCGCGCCGCTCGACGGGGAGGCGGTCGCGCGCGAGATCGCCGCGCGCTCCATCGTGCTCCTGCGCAACGCGGACCGGATCCTGCCGCTGGATCCGGCGGCGGTCACCCGCGTCGCGCTCATCGGCCGCGCGGCCCGTGACGCCCGGATCCTCGGCGGCGGTTCCGCGACCGTGTTCCCGACGCGGGTCGTCTCGCCGCTGGCAGCCTTGCAGACCGCGCTGCCGGCAGCCGCCATGAAGCTGACCTACGCGATGGGCCCCGACCCCGACGGCGAACTCGACGTCGCCCGTGAAGGCTTCGCGCTGCGGACCGTGCTGCGCGACGCCGACGGCCGCACCCTCGCCGACGAGCCGTCGCCCTTCGGCCGCGCCCGGTGGCTGTCCTCCGACCTGCCCGGCGGCGCGGACTTCGACGCCCTGGACAGCGTCGAGATCGCGGGGACGTTCACGCCGCGGGAGAGCGGACGACACCACTTCGGGATCAACGGCTCCGGGCCGTTCCGCCTGGTCGTCGACAACAGGGAACTGACACAGGAGACCGAGCCCGCGGCCGACGACGACATCGTGGCCGCCGTACTGGGCAATCGGTTCACGGCTGCCGGATCGGTGGAGCTGGAGGCCGGGCGCACAGTCCAGGTCAGCCTGCGCAGCCAGAGTCCCAAGGGACACCACGGTCCGCTCAGCGGTGTGGCCTTCGCGCTCGGCCACCGCGCCCCAGAGCGTGCCGACGACGACTTGATCGCCGAGGCGGTGGCCGCTGCGGCGGAGGCCGACGTGGCGGTGGTCGTGGTCGCCACCACCGAGCGGGTGGAGAGCGAGGGGTTCGACCGCGCATCGCTGCGGCTGCCGGGCCGCCAGGACGACCTGGTCGCCGCGGTCGCCGCCGCCAACCCGCGCACCGTGGTGGTGGTGAACGCCGGGGCACCGGTCGAGATGCCGTGGCGCGAGGATGTCGCGGCGATCCTGTTGTCCTGGTTCCCCGGCCAGGAGGGCGGCGCGGCCCTGGCCGACGTGCTGCTCGGCGTCGAGGAGCCGGGCGGGCGGCTGCCGACCACCTGGCCGGTGGAACTGGCTGACGCCCCGGTGTCCGAGGTCACCCCGACCGACGGCGTCCTGCCCTACGACGAAGGACCCTTCATCGGCTACCGCGCCTGGCAGCGCGCCGGCACCGAGCCCGCCTTCCCGTTCGGATACGGCCTCGGCTACACCGACTGGGACTACGAAGGCGTCGACATCATCGGCGGTACCGCACGCGTCCGGGTCCGCAACACAGGAGACCGCCCTGGCCGGGAGGTCGTGCAGGTCTATGCGGGACCGGTCGGCGATCCCGCCGGCTCCCCCGATCGGCCGCGACGGCAACTCGCCGGCTTCGCGACGGTGACGGCCGGCCCCGGCGAACTCATCGAGGTCTCCGTCACCGTCCCGGATCGCACGTTCCAGATATGGGACGAAAGCGCGGACGCCTGGGTCACGGTGCCCGGCAGCTACCGGATCGAGGCCGGACACAGCATCGCCGACCTGCCGATATCCGCACAGCTCGAAGTGGGGCTCGACCAGTGAGAACGAGAGTCAGGGCCTTCATAGCCGGGACCGTGCTGATCACCGCCACCATGGGCACGACGGCATTCATGAGCGAGCAGGCATCGGCGACGCCGGCGGCCGGCCACCCGGGCACAAGCACCGCGACGTCATCCACGGCAGCCTTCCCCGGCCCGGGAAAGTATCTGCACCAGACATTCAACGACCACGGCGACATCTACAACTACAGCCTCTACATCCCTTCGACCTACCGGGCGTCAGCCGCCGCACCGCTGGTGGTCCTCCTGCACGGCTGCGACACGACCGCGGACCAGCGCGCGGCCTCAAGCCAGTTCGACCAGGTCGCCGAACAGAACGGCGTCATCACGCTGTACCCGGACGGCGACGCCGTCGACCGCACCCTGAACAAGGAATGCTGGCGCGCCGCCGACTTCCCCGCGGGAGAGACCCGCGGGCACGGCGACGCGGGCGCCATCGCCGGGATGACGCACGCTGTGATGGCGGCTTGGCACATCGACCCGCAGCGGGTGTACGCCATGGGCATGTCCTCCGGCGGCTTCGAGACCTCGATGCTCGGCGCCGACTACCCAGACCTGTACGCGGCCATCGGCGTGTTCTCCGGCGCGGCCTACGACCGGGGCCCGATCGGCTGCCTGGGTACGTGGATACCCGCCGCCGACACCACGTCGCTGGCGCGGAAGGCTTCCGCGCAGATGGGCCCGCGACAACGCGACGTCCCGGCGATCTTCTTCCACGGCGACGCCGACAAGACGGTCCCGTACCAGTGCGGGCGGCAGGCATTGGAGCAGTGGCGGCAGACGGACAACAGCGCGCTGGCCGCCCGGAACCTCGAACCGATCGCACCACAACCCACCGAGGTCACGAACGCGACGACCCCGTCCGGACAGGCCTACACAGTCGAGGACTACGACCGCGGTACACGCGACTGCGTGGCCCTGCAATTCTGGACTGTCCATGGCATGGGCCACCAATGGTCCGGCGGCTCCTCCGACCCGGCCTACGCCACGATGACCGACCCCGACGGGCCCGACGCGTCCCAGGCCGCGTGGAGATTCTTCGACCGGATCCGCATGGGCGGCGCACCGTGCGCACACGATTGATACCCGCGAGGCCAGCATCACGCCCACCTGTCCTTCAGGGCGAGTCAGGCGCAGGCGGTCGGGTGGTCGGCGGTCAGGGCTTTCGCGGTGGGATGGGCGATGGCGAGGTTCAGGCTGAGTCCGTCGGGGCCGGCGGTCGCGGAGGTGAGGGCGGTGCCGGCCGGCAGGTGGGGCAGGTGGATGGTGCGTGGTTTGAGCTTGTCTGCCAGGCCGGATGCCGCGGTCGGGCTCAGGGCACTGATGGGGACGGAGCGTCCCAGCACCTGTAGTTCAGTGGGAGTGATGGTGAGGCTGTCGGGCGTGGTGCTCAAGGCGGCGACGACGGTGACGGGCATGCCGCGCAGGGTCTGTGTGAAGGCGAGGTCCGTACCGTCGTCGCCGAGGGTGGCCGGTGCGGTCGGGCTGTTCGGACCTGTGGTGACGGCGGGGCGGGTGAGGTGCTTTTGGAGCTCGTCGAAGCCGATGACCGCGCTGGCCGTCGCCGAGCCGACGGTTCCGGCGGTGGTGACGCCTCGCAGGTTCAGGTGCAGGTCCAGATCGGTGTTGTGGTTCCGCACCCCACGGGCGTCGACGCGGACGTCTCCGACGTCGCCGGTGAGGGTCCGCAGGCCGGCCAGTGGCGAGGTGAGGTCGGCGCTGATGCCGCCGCTGGGGTGCAGGCGGCAGGCGACCTTCTGGGCGATACGGTGCCGCGCGGTGTGTTCCACGGCGAGATCGACGGCGGTGGCGGCGGTCAGGGTCAGGGCGGTGCCCGCGGCGAGCAGGACGTGGCGGCGGCGCGGCTTCATGGACCGGTCTCCGATCGAGATGGTGGTCGGTGCGGTGACGACCGCGGCGTCCGAGCCGCGGTCGGCGATGTGGAGTGCGATACCAGAGGCTGATGTCACAGGGCTGATGTCACAGGACTGCGAGTTCGGGTGGCGGCCTGGTGCTCCTCGGCATACAGGCAGGCCGGCGGGACTCAGGAACCTCTTTCGGAGGGTCGGGGTTCGGGGCGCCGCGGAGCTCAGCAGACGTACTTGGCCTCCAGCCGCTCCAACGTGAGCTCTAGCCAGGCGATGTACGCCGAAGTCGAGGCGTAGCCCTGTTCGTGCGTCAGGGTGTGGACCTCGCGGGCCCATTCCGGGTCGATCTGTGAGAACTCCGGCTGCAACACGGTGTGGCGGGCGTCGTAGCCGGGCACCCGCGGTCCGCCGCGCTGGGCGCGGCGGTAGTCCAGTTCGGTGCGCAGCAGCTCGATCGCGATCTGCGGGTCCAGTTGGCCACCGAACAGAAAGCGGAGCTTGAAATCCGGGTCCATCGGGCGCGGCGAAGGCTCGTAGGGAGCGCGCGCCCACTCCTCAAGGGCTTGTTCCCCGGCCTCGGTCAGGGTGTAGACCTTGGCGTCCGGTGCCCCGTCGCGCGGATCCGTCTCGAACTGGATCCACCCTTGTTCGGCGAGTTTGGCCAGTCGGCGGTAGATGTGCGGCAGCTGCACTCCGAAACCGACGTACCGGCCCGGCCCTTCCATCCAGCGCCGCAGGTCGTAGCCGGACATCCGGTGCAGCGCCAGCATTCCGAGGATGACGTAATCAAGAGGCATCGGCGTTCGCGGCTTTCTGTACTGGCCGCGCTGGCGGTCTCGTGAGTGGGTCACCCGGTTGCCGTTGCGGTACGACCGTCTTCATGCGGTGCTCCTGTCAGTGGTGTCGCAAAGTTCGAAGAACGGATGCCGCCCTATCCGGCTCCACGTGCCGTTTTCAGATGTTCCAGCAGGAAACCGGCGGCGACGTCGGCGGTTGCGGCGCACCAGTCGACGCCGTCGGCGTTGTCGACGCCATCGGCGTTGGCAGCTCCGGGGTTGAAGAAGCCGTGATCGGCGCCGTCATACTCCACCAGCCGGCACCGGTTCCCGGCCGCGACCATCGCCTGCTGGAACCTTCTGGCCTGCCCGATCGGCACGACACGGTCCGCGGTGCCGTGCTGGATCAGGCATGGCGGCGCTCCCGGACCCACCATCGCCATCGGCGACAGGGCGCCCGCGGCGGCCGCGTCCAGGCCCAGCACCGTGTACAGCGGCTGGTCCGAACCGGTCAGGGCCGGCAGCGGCGCCCGCAGATCCAGCGCCGGATTGAACAGGGCCAAAGCCCCGGCGCCGACCCCGCGCGACAGCACGGCGGCCAAGGCCAGTTGCCCGCCGGCCGAACCCCCGCCCAGCCCGATCCGCTCCGGGCCCAGGCCGTATCCGGCGGCCAGGGCGGTGAAGAACCCCGCCGCGGCCACCGCGTCGTCCACGCAATCAGCCAGGCTCGCCGCGCCCTGCCCCAGCAGCCGGTATCCGGCGGAGGCCACGAGCAGTCCCCGATCGGCCAGCATCCGGCCGTGGGCGTCGAACATCGCCGGACCGCCGGCCAGCCAACCTCCACCGTGGAACAGCAGCACCGCGCCCCGGGGCGCCCCGGCTGTGGAGAACAACCGCAACGGCAGTTCCTGGCCGCCGGGCGAGGGATAGAAGGTCTGACTCAACACACTCTCCGCCATTTCAGACATCCCCCCGGTCCAAGGCCGGCACAGGCACCCGCAGCTGGGCGCCGGGCCGGTTGTGCCGCCGGTGCAGCACCGGCCCGATCACCGCGATCGCCACGCCCAGCCCCACCCCGACCACGAGCTGCGCACTGTCCGCGGACACCCAGCGGTGCAGCAGATACTCCACGCCCAGCGCCACCGCGACCAGCACCAGTTTGGCCCCGACCAGCGCACGCACCGGGAACCCCCCGGGCTGCCGACCGCCGCGCCGCCCACGCAGCCAGCGCACCAGCTCCGCCACCGTCACCAGCAGCAACATGGTCACCAGCACCTGCAGCGCATGCCGCCACGCGGGGCCGTGCGCACCGAAAGCCCAGCGCCAGCCGAAATACAGGCCGCCGCAGGCGAACACGATGCGCACCGCCCGCCTCGACAGCCCCCTGCGACTCCGCGCCGTCGTCGCGGGATCAGCGTGATCCGGCGTGGAATTCAGCATGCGATCAACTCCAGGACGTAGCAGTAGCGCCGGACCCACCAGGGCCGACGCTGCGAGCACCTGACCCAGCCGACTGCGACGCGCCGCCCAGCCTTCGGCGAAGCTCCAGGCCGACTAGATACCTAGGAATCTAGCATCGCATGCGCCATCACGCTGTAGCAGCAGCTAAGAAGAAACTATGAAGGACAAGATTGACTGAAGTGTAGATACCTTCACACATAGCGTCTTCCCGCACCCGGGCCGCCGGCCAGTACACCCCCGACCTCGCCTCGGCGGGCCTGAACACGCGGCTGAGCCGATTCCCGAGGTTCGCCATGATCCTGACGCGCTGCTCGTGTTCGTTCTTGGCACGGAAGCCGTCTCGCCCGGACCGCTGGGGTGCGGTCCGGGCGAGTGGGTGCGGTGCTTGTCAGCGCCTACAGGGCGTAGACCTGGAATTGGTACAGAGAGTAGCCCCAGCCGGTGGCGCGTTGGACTCCTTGCATCCGCACGTAGCGGGCAGAGGTGACCGGGAAGCTATCGATTTCCTGGCCGCCGTGGCCGGTGGTCGTGGTGTAGACGGTGCGCCAGTTGGTGCCGTCATCGGAGACCTCGATGTTGTAGGCCTTGCCGTAGGCGGCTTGCCAGTTCAGCATCACGCGGCCGATCTGCTGGACCGAACCGAGGTCCACCTGCAGCCATTCGTTGTCGTGCCAGTTGCTGGCCCAGCGGTTGGCGCCGTTGCCCGTGACGGCGTTTTGCGCGGGGTAGCCGAGCTGGATGCTGGAGGCGGTCGCAGTGCCCGCGGCCGCCAGGTCGGAGACGTTCGCGCCGCGGTGTGCCGGGTACTGCACGACCTGCTGGAAGGTCGGGCGGTTCTGCCAGTTGCTCTGGTCGTCGGTGATGCCGCCCAGCGGGTGCTGCTGGATGGAGTCGGCGCACCACTGGTCGCCGGCCGAGCAGACCGAGTCCGCCGGGTAGACGGTGGCCGCCGGGGTGGCGATCGCGGAAGACAGCGCCGACAGCAGAGCGGTGCGGCACGCGGTCAGGTTGCCGCCGCCGCAGTAGCTCTGCGCCAACGGGCCCTGAACCGATTCGCCGAGGACGCTGCGCAGGTCCTTGTCGACGTAGGAATACCAGCCGAGCTCATACGACGAGCCGCTGTGGCCGCCGCCGTTCGGCGATTGGTCGAGCGGCTGCACAGCCTTCATCGCGTTGTACAGGTCGGTGCCCATGCCCGGCTGGAATTCGGCTTGGAGCAGCAGCGGCCACCAGGCGTCCATGATGCGGATGGCGTCGGAGTCGGCGTAGGTCTTGCTGCCGGCCGTGGTCTCCTTGCGCTGGGCGCCGTCGGCCAGCCAGGTCTTCAGCTCGGCCACGGCGGCGGCCTGCGTCGGATCCGTCGGCGTACCGATCACCTGCAACAACTCCGGCAGCAGCTTCTCCCCGCGCAGGTCGGTCAGCGCCGCATCCTCCATCACCTGGGTCAGGTTGGCCCGGGTCACCTTGGTGCCGGAGTTGATCAGGCCCTTGACACGGTCATCGAGCAGGTTGCTGCGGTAGATCGAACCGTCACCGAAAGTGGAGACCGAGTAGTCCTGCGCGATCTTGTTGTTCCAGGACACGTAATAGTCCTGGTCGATGGAGTTCGGATGCGCCGCAAACGGCGTGTTGGCGACCGTGTTCGTACTCGGATCCCAATTCAGCCACTGGTGCGCGGCATCGGCGGTGATCGGCAGGTTCGGGTCGTCCTGGGCCGGGCGCGTCGGGTTCAGACCCGAGTTGTAGTAGGCCGTGTGCTGGGAGTCGACGTAGAACCAGTTGAACGTGTAGGAGACGTTCGAGGCCGCCTGCTGGAACCCGGCCGGACCGGTCACCACGCTCGGGTCGTTGAACATCTGGAAGCCGACGATCGTGTCGACCTCATGCTGGTACGTCGAACGCAACGCGGTGTACGCGACGGGTTTGCCGCCGATGGTCGCGCGTGCTTGGACGATCCCGAAGTTGGTTCTGAAAGCGATGAGTTTGTACGAGCCGACCGGTGTGCTGTCGGCGAGGGTCGGGCTCCAGGAGTCGTCCCGCTCGATCTGCTGCATCGGCGTGCACACACCGTTGTACAGATAGGCGTCGGAGTCCTTGGTCGCCGGCGTGCCATCGGTATTGCACAACGTCACAGCGAACGTGTCGATCATGTCCTGGCCGGCCGAGGTGGCACTCCAGGAGTAGTCCGCACCGCGGCCCAGCTCGACATAGAAGTTCAGACCCGCGAAGGCCGCACCCCGGGCACTGATACCAGGACCCTGAATCTCCTCCAACATCAGCAGCTGCGGAGCGAAGTAACCGGTCTGCGGGCCGAACACGGCCACCGGATTCCCGGTGTCAGTGTACTGACCCGAGACCACCAGCGCGTTGGACATGCCACGCTTGGTCTGAAGCAGGTCGGCGGGCAGCACGCCGTTTGCCATCGAGTTCGCCTGCTTGGCCAGGGCTGGATCGGCCTTGAGGTTGGCGTTGGACGTCGCCGACTTGACCGCGGCCGAACCGGTCGCCGTCGTCGAAGTCTTCGCGGAGGCACTGGTGCTGGACGCGGCCGAGCCGGTCGGGTCGAAGACCATTTGCTGCGGGGTGACCGAGCCCGGGTCCGGCATCGCCACCCCGGAGGCGTTCGCCGGGCTGCCGTTGAACGGGAACGACTGGCCGTCATGCAGCGTCAGGTCCGCCTCGGGGTCGTTCTCCTCCCGGAAGGAGTTCCAGACCGCGTCACCCTGAGCGGTCCCGTACTTGGCCTCGGCCGCCTCCTTCACCAGCGCGGAGGCGACCTGATTGCCGCCGCCGGAACCGAACAACGCGCCGATCACAGTGCCGATCGCCACCAGGTCGGTGGGCTGGAAATCCTGGATGCCGGCGCCGGTGTAGACAGCGGCGTTGCCGGTGAGGTCGTACTCACCCGGGAAGACGTGGCCGGCCTTGGCGTCGGAGATGTACTGGTTCAGCCCGGCGATGTAGTCGGACACGTCCTGGTAGGCCTGCGCGCCGCGCGGTCCGCTGTTCTTCACGCGGTCGATCTGCGCCTGCAGATCGGGTTCGGTGTAGGCACCGTTGAGATAGAGGGCCTGTTCCAACTGCCGGTTACCGGCCGCGCCACCGGCGAACCCGCTGAGCTCGCCCCGGCCCAGATGCCGGAACACGTCCATCATCCACAGCCGGTCCTGCCCGGCGGCGTATCCGGCCCCGTATTCGGTACCGGCCCGCGTGGTCCCGTAGATGTGCGGGATGTCCTCGGTGTCCCGGGTGATGGTGACATCGGTACGCCCACCGGGGTTCAGGGTGCTGGTGACCTGGTTGGCCGGAACGCCGAACGAGGAGTCGTTGAAGAAGTTGCCCAACGTGCTATTGGTCAGGCCCTTATAGCCATCGACCAGACTCGCGTACTTGCCGAGCTGGTCATCAGTGTTGGCCGGCCGGTTCCCAGTGGCCTTGAACCACGCGATCTGCGTCGCCGTGGCGCTGCCGTTCTCCCCCGGCGGCAGGATGTCGTTGCACTGACCCAAGCAGTCGTCGGCGACACCGGACGCGGCGATCGTGGCCGGTTTCGCAGGCGCCGCCGAAGCCGACAGCGCGGGCACCGCAACGGCCCCACCCACCGCCAACACGGTCAGCGCCGCAGCTATCGTTCGGGCACGGATATGCATGCTCGTTCTCCATTTCGAGGATGTCACGGCGCTACCTGCCTCGAAGCCTAGGAAAACGCGGCCAGGACCGGTCCTGGAAGGTTCCAGGATTGACGCCCCCCCGCCGACGGAAATCAGCGGACTTATTCTGTTGGCTCTGCGCAGGGCCAGCTGAAAGGCTCCCCGCATGGCGATGCTGATTCTGACCGTCGGCCTACAGGGCGCGGGAAAGACCACGCGGGCCCGGCAGTTGGCCGCGAAACTGAACGCGCTGCGACTCACCCCGGATGAGTGGATGATCCCGCTCTTCGGAGAGCCGGAGGCGGACGGAAAACGTGACGTCCTGGAGGGACAGCTGCTGAAGCTCGCACTTGAGGCACTGCGGCTGGGGACCGCCGTCGTCCTGGACTTCGGCTGCTGGTCACGCGATGAGCGCTACGCGATCCGGCATTTGGTGGAGGATGCAGGCGGCTCGTTCGAACTCGCCTACCTGCCCGTGGACGAAAAGACCCAACGGGACCGGGTCGCCCACCGGCAAGCGACCGCACCGCACGAGACGTTCCCGATGTCCGACCAGGAGTTGGCCGACGCGAGGGCCTTCTTCCAGGAACCCGATGACGCCGAACTCTCCACCGGGGAGATCATCGATCCGCCAAAGGGCTGGCAGACCTGGAGTGAATGGGCAGCCGACCGGTGGCCGTCGTTCGGCGACGACCACCGTCCGCCCGCTCCCGCCTGACACCCCGCGCGGAACGCCGCCGACCGTCGCCGAACACGCCGTCACGGCTTCCGGCTACGCGGGTGCTTCGAGGTATTTCTCGAGCAGAGCACGCTCCTCGGCGGTGAGCCGCCTGGGACGGCCGGCGTCGTGGTTGAACGGCGCGATGACGGTCGAGGCTGTGGCGAAGAGCTTGTCGCCGTCCTTGACCTGGTAGTCGATGGTGACCATGGCGGCCTGGAGCTGTGTCACCCAGGTCTGCACGTCGACCGGCCGGTCGCGATAGACGAGCGGCTGCTTGTAGTCGATCGTGTGGCGGATGACGACCGGGTCGCCACGGAACAAGGGGTTCTCGTCGTCGACGATCGCCAGAGGCGCCAGGAGGTCGCGCCGCGCTTCTTCCAGATAGCGCAGGTAGGCCACGTTGTTGATGACGCCGTACATGTCCATGTCGGCCCAGCGCAGCGGGCAGCGATAAAGGTGTCGGGCCACGGCTATCGGGCTCCTTCTTCGATCGGGTCCGGCCGGCCGGGGCCGGTCAGCTCGTTGTAGGCGGTCATGTAGTCGTCAGCGGCGATGGGTGCGCGAAGCAACTGCGGCGACAGCTGGAATCCGTTGATGAGCATCGGGATCCGCGGTCGCAGGGTTTCGCAGAGCTCGTCGGCGGCGGCCGGAATCGCCTCGACCTGAGCGGCGTCGAGTACGCCTCGCGCGAGGTACCATCCGGCGTCACGCTGGATCTCGTCGAGACCGTAGAGTGCCGCGAGCGACCGCAACGCCTGGCTCACCGCGGTGGTTCGAGCGTCGTCGGCCGCGGCCAGGGCACACTCCAGCGCCGCTGCGACACCTTCGAGGCGGGCCATCGCCAAGGCGTTGTTGACATTGCGGTTCCAGGAATCGAAGTACGGCTCCCGCCGATCGGCGTCCATCGCCTTGCGTACCGCCTGCCGAAGCCAGTGCACCCGGTATCGGAGGCATTCCAGGTGCAGGGCCGGATCCCGGATGTCGCGGCCTCGCGGATCCGGTGCCTGTGCCTGTGCCTGTGGTGCGAGTCCGCCGCCGGGCCGGGCGACCTGTCGGCCCGCGGTGGCGGCCAGCAGCACCTGGCTGTCGCCTTCGGCGGTGACCGCGCTCTGCAGGAAGATCCCGTAGTCGGCGATCCGGTTGACGCTGAACATGCCTTGCGCACCGCACCGTTCGCGGCACACGGCCGCGACGTCGCTCATCTCCCAGGTCGTCAGCGCCTTGGTGATGGAGATCAGGGTATTGAGATCGGCGTCGACGACACCGCGCCGATCGACGTACTCGCGCTTGGCCCGGTTCACCAAGAAGGTCATGGCATAGACCTTCGCCAGCGCGGTGAACAGGGGCAACTGGTGGCTGCGGTATTCGATGACCGGCATGTCGTTACGGCCGGGAGCGTTGGTCACCCGCTGGAGCGCGTAACGCAGCGCGATATAGACGCTGGCTCGGCCGAGTGAGACCGAAGCGGCGGACACGCAGATCCGGCCCGGCTGGTTGCGGCTCATGGCCCGCAGGAAGCGCGTGCGCGGATTGGCGACGGACGGATGGAACACGCCGTCCTCGGTGAACTCGCCCATGTCCCCGGTGAGCAGACTCCGCCGCGGGATACGAATATGGTCGAACCAGGTCAGACCGTTGTCCAGACCCATCGCGGGCTTCTCCGGGCACAGCGCGGCCCGGACACCCTCGGCCGGGCCGTCCGGGCCGCTGATCCTGACCACGAACGGGAAGACACCGTAGTCCTGGCCGGCCGACTTCAGGCGGGCCAGGACGACGGCGAGCTTCGGGATGTCGGTGAACCCGCTGTAGGGCATGTGTTTTTGGGCCGGCACATCCGGCGTGTTCAGCACGAAGGTGTTCGTCCGGCCGTCGTAGACAGCCTCGGTCCGCAGCGCCGCGACGTTGTTGCCGTAGCCGAGTTCGGTGGCCATGTAGGGGCCGAACGAGCTGAGGCTGTCCAGTTCCTCGATGTAGTCGGCCAAGTCCTCACGGCCGGCGCTGTGCTCGATCAGCGTGCCGAAGCAGAGGTTGTAGTGGACGGCCAGCACGGGGAAGGTCGAGATGTCCAGCAACGTGGTCCACTCGGTGAGAGCGAACAGGCGCCGCGGGTCGCGAAGCACGTCGGCGGGCCGTTCCAACCGGCCGTGCACGAACCGGCTACGCCGGTAGGCCAGCCGGCCGGCCTGGTTCAACGTCAGGTCGCGGTGGTGATCGAAGATCGGGTCGAACAGCAGCGCCCTGATGTCTTCGTGCACGCCGGCATACGTTCCGTCGTACACGAGCCGAGTCAGATCCGCGCTGTCGGGATCGGGGTCCGGCCCGGCCGGGGACGCGGACGCGGACGCGGGCCGCTGATCCGTATCGGAGGTCATCGGTCTTCCCTTCGCAGTGTTCGCCGTCGGATCACGCGGTGATCAGGAGCGTGGCGTTCTGGCCACCGAATCCGAAGGAATTGCTCATCACCACGTCCACCGGGCCGTACCGGGCACCGGTATGGACGAGGTCGACCGCCATGACCGGGTCCGGCCTGGTCAGATTCGCGGTGGGCGGAATGACGCCGTCCAGGATCGCGAGCACCGCGTACGCGGCCTCGATCGCACCGGCCGCGCCGAGCGGATGGCCGGTGACGCCCTTGGTGGAACTCACCGCGACATCCGGGCCGAGTACCGCGTGGATCGCTTTCGCCTCGACCGAGTCGTTGAGCGGGGTGGAAGTCCCGTGCGCGTTGACGTAGTCGACGTCGCCGGCGCCCAGCCCGGCGTCGGCGAGGGCGTTTCGCATGGCCAGCTTCGCACCGCGGCCTTCGGGATGCGGAGAGGTGACGTGATGGGCGTCAGCGGAGGCGCCGAAACCGGCGATCCGCGCAAGGGGCCTGGCTCCTCGCTGACGGGCGTGTTCTTCGGACTCCAGGATGAGCACGCCGGCGCCTTCGGCGAGCAGCATGCCGTCGCGGTCGACGTCGAAGGGCCGGGATGCGGTTCCCGCGTCATCGGTCCGCCTCGACAAGGCGCCCATCCGAAACAGCGCCGATATATACATCGGGGTGATGCAGGCATCCGCTCCGCCCGCGATCACGATGTCCGCCGCGCCGGTGCGCAGCAAGTCCCGGCCGATACCGATAGCCGTCGCACCGGACGCGCACGCGGTGCTGGGGGCCAGGCACGGGCCCTGCGCACCGAACTCGATGGCGATCTGGCCCGCGGCCATGTTGGCCAGGCCCATCGGCAGCGTCAGCGGGGAGACCCGATTCGGCCCGCCGCGACGCATTCTGACGATCTGTTCTTCCATCGTCGCCGCGCCGCCGGATCCCGATCCGAGCACCACGGCCACGCGGGAGCTGTCCGGCCAAGCGTCCGGATCCAATCCGGCTCTCGTCAGGGCCTCATGGGCCGCTGTGACGGCGAACTGGGTGAAGGGGTCGAACTGCCAGCCGCGCCGCAGCCCGGGGGTACCAGGCGGGAAGTCCGGCACGCAGCAGGCCATGCTCAGGGCGCAGTCGGCGAGCTCAGCGTGGATCGCGGCGGTCGGAATCCCGGCGACGACACGCTTCCAGTTCTCGGACACTCCTATCCCCGCCGGAGTGACCAGCCCGATACCGGTGACCACAGCGGTGTTAGCCGACGTGGTCGCTCCGCCGCCCCCAATGGAATCGGCCATGTGCCTGGCGTCCCTCCTCGATGAAGTCCTGGGGCAACGATGCACGGCGCTCATCGCCGCGGGCCAATACGTGCCCTGATAGCCGATGGCTATGGGATAACCGATGGCTATGGCCAGCTGCCTTGGACAGTCGCCACGACACGACCTGAGTCTGGTGAGCGCCCCTGGAGCGTCGGGGGACGCCGGATCACCCGGCTCGAGCTCCTTTCACCTAGGAGGCCTGTGGTGAAGATCGAGGGAATCGACCATGTCGAGTTCTATGTCGGGGACGTATTTCAGACTGCTTTCTTTCTCCGTACCGCGTTCGGGTTCAGAACCTGCGGCCGAGGTGGCCCCGAAACCGGGTTGGCCGGTCAGCGATCGATGCTGTTGGGCCAGGGCGATATCCGGATCTTGTTGACCGCCGGCCTCAGCGCGGATCATCCGGCCGCACAGTACGTGAGCCGCCACGGGGACGGCGTCGCTGTCGTCGCATTGGAAACGAGCGATGCGGCACTGGCCTTCTCGGAGGCGGTCGAGGCCGGCTCGACCGCCGCCGAGCAGCCCGCCGAACAGTTCGCCGGCGCACTGGTGACCGCGGCGGTTTCCGGATTCGGTGACGTCGGCTACCGATTCGTGACCCGTGACGGCTCCGGCGAGCGCTTCCTGCCCGGGTTGACGCCGGTGGACGCCACGGGACCGGACCCGAGCGGTGACACCTTGACGGCGCTGGATCACCTGGCGGTGTGCCTGCCGTCCGGCTCTCTGACGGACACCGTCGACTACCACCGGGATGTGCTCGGGTTCTCGCGGATCTTCGAGGAACACATCGAGGTGGGCGGCCAGGCAATGAATTCGCAAGTGGTCCAGAGCACATCAGGCAAGGTCACCTTCACCCTGATCGAGCCGGACACCAGCCTGCGGCCCGGCCAGATCGACGAGTTCCTCCAAGCCCACGGGGGCGCGGGCGTACAGCATCTGGCCTTCCTCACCCAGGACATCCTCTCGGCGGTGCCGCGGTTGCGGAACCAGGGTGTGGAGTTCCTAGAAACGCCGGACAGCTATTACGACCGCCTGCCCGAACGGCTCGGCGACCTCGGCCTGCCGATCGAAGCGCTGCGCGAAACCGATGTCCTCGCCGACCGGGATTCCTGGGGCCACATCTTCCAGATATTCACCCGGTCCATGCACACCCGCCGCACGCTTTTCTTCGAACTCATCGACCGCCATGGTGCGCAGACCTTCGGCAGCGGAAACATCAAAGCACTCTACGAGGCGGTCGCGCGCAAGTAAGCCCTCTCATCAAAGAGGCATCGAATTCGTGCAGGCTCATCAAGCATCGGCCATGGCCGGAAAAGGGGGGACACGTGTCGATGGACACATTCGCCGTGGTGGGAGAGGAGCATCTGCTGCCCACCGACGATGAGGTCGCAAGCTACCTGCGACGCGGCTGGTACCTGTCCCGCAAGCTGTTCTCGGACGACGAGATCGACGCCTTGGTCGAGGCTAGCGAGCGGTTCTACTCCGGGCAGCGTGACCGGGAGCTGCCGGCCCGTCCCCGCCGTCTTGCCGACTGGCGGCCCGCGGATGGTGAAGTCCAGCGCCACAACGACTACATCCACTACCTGAGTGACGACATCGGACGGATCCTGCGCAAGCCGATCATCGGCGCGGTGGCCGCACGCCTTGCCGAAGCAGAGGAGATCCGGGTGTTCCAGTCGACTCTGATCTACAAGCCGCCGCTGCCCGACGAGCGAACCAACGTGGTGCCGTGGCACTTCGACAAGCACTACTGGCGGACCTGTACCTCCGATCGGATGCTCACCGCGTTCATTCCCTTCCACGACTGCGATGTGCGGATGGGCACGCTCACCACGGTCGACGGCAGCCATCGGTGGAAGGAGGTCGGCGACGACGCCAGCACCGCCCAGCACTTCGCCCAGCGGGATCACGGGGACCTGGAACGGCGCCTGGCCGAGAACGCCGAGTTCAACAACGCCGAGGTTCACAAGACACCGATGATCATCCCGAAGGGCCACATGAGTTTCCACCACTGCCGCACCTATCACGGCAGTGGCTCCAACCTTGCCGACCGGCCGCGCCGGGCCATCTCCCTGCACCTGCAGGATGGAGAGAACGCCTACCAGTCGTTCCGCCAACCGGACGGCACGATGGTCGAGTACAACCACGACGCGGTGGTGCGCAGGACCGAACGCGGCCTTCCGGACTATGCGGACCCTGACTTCTGCCCCGTCCTGTGGCGCTTTCATCACTGAGCGGATTTCCGATCCTGACACACGCAAACGAGGAGACGAAGTGAGCAAGACGTACGACACAGTGGTGGGCGTTCTGTCGGAACGGTTCAACATCGCACCCGAGACGGTCACTCCGGCATCGACCTTCGACGATCTGGCACTGGACTCCCTCACGCTGCTGGAACTGGTCGACGCTCTCACCGACTCCCTCGGCGTCGAGATCACCGACGACGAGCTCGCCGAGATGTCGGGGCTACCGGACATCGTCGCGAAGCTTCAGGAGAAGGGACTGGCGGTCTAACCGCCCGTGGACGGCGTGAGGATCGCGGCAGCGGCCTGGACGCACGCCATCGTGAAGTTGCGGACTTCCGGACGCTGGTCGTCGTGCCGCCAGGCCACGGCCAGCTGGCACTCGGTCAGATCCGGCACCGCGCTGAAAGCGATCCCGGGCCTGGCGTATACCGCCGCGTCGCCGGCCGGCAGCAAACGCACGCCCAACCCGGCCGCGATGGCCTCGAACGACTCGTCGGGGTTCGCGGCCTCCAACGCGATGTGCGGCGGCTTGCCGGCGCGCTCGCAGCCGGCCAGCCAGAACTCCCGGGCCGCACCCGCCGATCTCGGCAACGCGATGAACGGCTCGTCCAGCAGCGCCGCGAAGTCCACCGCGACCTGATCAGCCAGGTGGTGTCCACTGGGCAGCGCCACCCAGCGCGGTTCGCTCAACAGGATCCGGGTCCGCACGCCGGCCGGAACCGGCATCCAGACCAGCGCGACATCGACGTTCCTCTTCAGCAGGCCGGCGCACGGCTCGGTCCAGCCGCACAACTTCAGTTCGACGCGCCAGTCCGGCTGCAGCCGCGAGAAACGTTCGAGCAGTGCCGGGTAGAGCCCCCGCCCGATGCTGCTCTGTAGACCGACGCGGAGCACCCGCCGTTCGCTCGCTCCGGCGGCGAGTACCCCAGGAGAAGCGTCGTCCCACCTTTCGAGTGTCCGCCGGGCCACGGGCAGCAGCACGGCGCCGGCGGCCGTCAACGCGGTTCCCTGCGAGTCCCTGCGTAACAAGGTGACCCGCATGGTCAGCTCGAGTTGGCGGATCTGCTTGCTCAGGGCCGGCTGCGACATGTAGAGCAGCTCGGCCGCACGGGTGAAGCTCAGTTCCTCGGCGACGGTGACGAAATAGCGCAGATCCCGGAGGTGCACGTCCATTGAGCGACCGTATGCGAACGCCCATCCCCGACTACGTCATCGGAGGACATGAATAGCCAACGCGTATCGATGGAGGCCTCGTTCTTCTCAATGGATATCCGATCCTAGCTGGCCGTGTACGGATGCTTACAGCAAGAGATCGGGCGCCGCGGTTATCGCGATCGCTATAGCGACGGCCGTCGTGGATTCCCCGCGCCGCTGTAGCCTCTGAAACAAAGCCGACCCGACCTTCTGTCGCGCTATTTCCCACTCTCTTCCGATCCACACTCCCGGTAGGTAATCAGTCATGCCTCTGAACCCGTCATTCACCGGTCGCAGCTATCCGCCGACAGAGCCGTATGAGGTCGGACGCGAGAAGATCCGCGAATTCGCGGACGCCATCGGTGCCGGTCACCCCGCCTACCGCGATCAGAGCGCCGCCCGCGCGTCGGGCCATCCGGACATCGTCGCCCCGCCGACGTTCCCGATCGTGCTGAGCATGCGTGCGAACCGCCTGGTCCTCGACGATCCCGAGCTCGGTATCGACGAGGGCCGGGTGGTCCACGGCGAACAGAAGTTCCGCTACTTCCGCCCGGTGTACGCCGGCGACACTCTCGTGTGCCGGGCCGGCATCGAGGAGCTCACCGCGAGGGGCGGACACGAGTTCCTGCTCATCCGCACCGACGTCGCCACAACTCAGGACGAGCCCGTCGTGACGGTCTGGTCGCGCCTGGTCGTCCGCGGAGAGAAGTGATCATGGACAAGGACACCGAACTGCCAGAACGCAGCTTCCGGATCACCCGTGCCGATCTGGTCAGGTACGCCGGAGCCTCCGGTGACTTCAACCCGATCCACTGGCACGACCGGACGGCCGCGGAAAACGACCTGCCGGGGGTCATCGCGCACGGCATGTTCACGATGGCGCTGGCCGCGCAGGCGCTGGTGGACTGGACCGGCGATCCCGCGGGGCTGGTCGAGTACGAGGTTCGTTTCAGCAAGCCCGTCGCAGTGCCCGACGACGAGATCGGCGCCGAAGTAGTCGTATCAGGGGTCATACAGAGCCCGACTGCCGAAGGCCGCACCCGGATCGAGATCTCCGCGACCTGCGCCGGGCAACGGGTCCTGGGCCGGGGCTCCGGCGCCGTGACCCGCAACGGGTGATCCCGGCACACCGATCGCTGTCTTTCGACATTGGAGAAGGAGTCAGCCCATGGCGGCAGACGAGTACGACGTGATAGTCGTCGGCGGAGGTCCGGCCGGATCAACGGTGGGCAGCGTGCTCACCCGTGCCGGCCACAGCGTCCTGCTCTTTGAGAAGGAGCAGTTCCCGCGCGATCACGTCGGCGAGTCCATGCTCCCCTTCTGCTATCCGCTCTTCGACGACTTGGGCGTCCGCGACGAACTGGCAAGGACTTTCGTCCGCAAGCCCGGCGTCCGGTTCGTCGACCGGGAAGGCGCCGTATTCACCAACTGGTGTTTCAGCCACGTCATCAAGGACGAGTCGTTCCTGTCCTTCCATGTGGACCGGGCGAGCCTGGACACGATCCTGCTGAACAACGCGCGTCGTCTCGGGGTGGAGGCACGGGAGGGGCACCGGGTCACCGGCGTCGGCCTGGACCAGCCTGACCACGTCACCGTCCGCACCCGTGACAACGACGGCACCGAGGCCGAACACCGGGCCCGGTTCCTGGTGGACGCGAGCGGGCGGGACGCCTTCGTCGGCACCAAGTTCGGCTGGCGCGAACCGCGGCCCGAACTGGATCGCACAGCCGTCTGGTCGCACTTCACCGGGGTACGGATGGCCGGTGGGCTGGAAGAGGGCGCGTCGGTAATCGTCTACATCGGAGAGGAGAAGAAGGGCTGGATCTGGATCTTCCCCCTGGGCCCCGATCGGATCACCGCCGGAGTGGTCATGCAGAACTCGTACCTGCGCCGGCGGCGTGCCGAGCTGCTGGAGGAGGGCGATGACGACTGGAAGACAGCGATGCTCCATGACGAGCTGAGGGCTTCGCCGTTCGTCACGGATCTGTTGGAAGGCACGACGCAGGCGCTGCCCACCATGGTGGACGGCGACTACTCCTACGAGGTGCGGAACCATCACGGCCGGAACTACGCGATGATCGGTGACGCCCGGGGTTTCATCGATCCGATCTTCTCCAGCGGAGTGTTCCTGTCGATGAAGACCGCGTATCTCGTTGGGGAAGCGGTGCATCGGCATCTGCTGGATCCGGCTCGCGACGGCGATGTTGGCGGCGAGGGCTGGGGCGAGGGCTCCGCGCTGACGAAAGCCTATGAAGCCGTCGACGGCGCCTACAACCTGGTCCACCGAATGATCCGGCTGTTCTACGATCCGCATGCGGTGACCTGGGCTGCGATCGGCGCGGAGAAGCAGGTGCACAAGGCGCACGAGAGCGCTATGGCGGTCGGCCACTACATGCTCGCCGGGGACTTCTTCGAGAACCACGACAAGTACAACAGGTTCTTCGCCCTGCTTGAGGACCGCCGAGGTTTCGAAAGATTCCGCGAGCACGTCGTCGAGCGGCCGGAATTCCAGGATTCATCCTGCCGGCTGCCGTGGGAGGTCGCGTTCGGCAGGCGCCTGGAACGATTCAGCCCGGAAGAGGCGCTGGGCTTCAATCCGGAACCGGTGACCGTCGGCGGAGACTCCGAGGCGGACCATGGTGCCGACGCACCCTGACACCCTTTCGGCGGAAGCCGGCCTGCCACCCCCGCTTGGCGGGGACAGCATGCAGATCTTCCTGCTCGCGCTCGCCACGCTGCTGGTGGCCGCGGTTCTGCTGGGACGGCTCGCAGGCCGGCTGGGGCTGCCTGCGATCGTCGGTGAACTCCTCGCCGGCGTGCTGCTCGGACCGTCGGTGCTCGGCCACCTCTCACCATGGGTGAGCGCGCGGCTCTTCCCGCAGGTTCCGCAGCAGACCCGGCTGCTCGACGCGGTCTCCCAATTCGCCGTTCTGCTGTTCGTGGGTGTCGCCGGCACACATGTGGACCTGGACGTGATCCGCAGACGGCGCCAGGCGGTCGCGAAAGTCGGTCTCATCGGCCTGGTCACGCCGCTCGTGCTGGGAACGCTTCTGGGCTTGCTCGTCCCTCATCGGATGCTGGCGGCGGGAACCGGCCAAGCCAGGTTCGCGGTGTTCCTCGGGATCGCGCTGTGTGCCAGTGCGCTTCCGGTGATCGCCAGGACGCTGAGCGACATCAAGCTGCTCGATCACGAAACAGGGCAGCTGATCCTCGCCTCCGGCCTGCTCAGCGACGCCGTCGGCTGGTTCCTGCTGTCGATCGTCTCAGCCACGGCCACTGCCGGGTTCCGTGCCGGTCAGGTGGCTTTGCCGTTGCTCGGGGCCGCAGGTTTCCTGCTGGTCGCGATCGTCGTCGGCCGGCCCGGGATCAGGTGGATCCTCGAGCACGCCGCACAGGCCGAGCACGCGGCCCCGGCGAGCGCCGCGGCGGTCGCGGTCATCCTGGTCGGCGCCGCCATCAGCCAGGCGATTCACATGGAAGGAGTTTTCGGCGCCTTCGCAGTCGGCGTCCTGCTGGGGTCTTCCGGTCGGTCGACGTCAGCCCGGCTGGAACCGCTGAACGAGATCGCGATGTCAGTCCTGGCACCGGTGTTCCTGGCCACTGCCGGACTGCGCGTTGACATCGGTGCCCTGATGGACCCGGTGGTCCTGCTCGTCGCCCTCACCGTGCTGGCCGCCGCGATCGTCGGCAAGTTCAGCGGGGCCTATACCGGGGCCCGACTCAGCCGTCTGAGTCATTGGGAGGGCGTGGCGCTGGGGACCGGCCTCAACTCGCGAGGCGTCGTCGAAGTGGTCATCGCATCCGTCGGGCTGCAACTGGGTATTCTGACTGCCAGCACTTATACCGTCATCGTGTTGGTCGCCATCTTCACCTCCGTGATGACCCCGCCCTTGCTGAAATCCGCCGTGGCGAGGATGGAGGGCGAGGCCGCCGTGCGGGTGGTCCTGATCGACGAACGTGTGGCCGACGCTGCGAAATGACGAAGGTGCCCCCGTCCTGCCAGGCGGGGGCACCTTCGTCATTCGGTGTTCTAAGAACCTTCGGCCGGTCTGGCAGCGGCCAAGGCCTTGCCGAGAACGTCCTCGGCATCGGCCACGGTGCGGATACCGGCGAGCTGCTCGACGGTCAGATCGACGGGCAGCCCGTAGCGTTGCTCGACGCAGTGCGCCAGCCAGGCGATCTCCATGGAGTCGACCATCTCGGAGCGCTCCTCGTCGTCCCGCCCGGTCAGGCCGGCCAGCATATCGATCAGGTCTGCTCGGGCCAGAACGGGCTTTTCCGCGCGTATGTCATCGCTCATAGCTACTCCAAGGTGAGATCGGGCTTCTGCTCCGAGCCAACGTCTTCAGGGTTAATGTCTTCAGGGTCAACACGTCTTCAGGGTCAACACGTCTTCAGGCTGATCCACCGGGCGAGGCGGCGCTGGACGCCTGGCGCAGCACCGAGGGATCGCGCACCACCTTGCCCGTGGCCGTCCGCGGCAACCGGTCGAGGATGCGCACTCTGCGCGGCATCTTGTAGCGGGCCAGTCGCTTCCCCAGCGCCTGGTTGAAGGCATCGACCGTCAGATCGCCGACCGGCTGCACATACGCGGTGATCTCCCCGTCGTGGACCACTACCACCGCCGCCACACCGGGCACGGCCGTGATCGCCCACTCGACCTCGGTCAGGTCGATCTTCAGACCCCCGACCGAGACCTGCGAGTCCAACCGGCCCCGCACCGTCACCAGCCCCGAGCCCGGGTCGACGCCGCCGGCGTCCCGGGTACGCAACCAACCGTCAGACCACCGGGGATTCTCCGAGTCGCCGACGTAGGGAGAGGCTGGGCAGCTCACCCACAACTCGCCCCCGACTTCGCGAATCTGCATGCCGGGAGCGGGTCTGACGCCGGGCCGGTGACGGCCGTGCAGATCGGTGGCGATGACACCGGTCTCTGTCATGCCGTACATGTTGCCCAGCGGGACGCCGAACCGGTCCTCGAAGGTGCCGGCGGTCACGGCGGGAACAGGTTCGCCGCCGATCGTCATCCGCCGGAGCTGCCGGAGCTGCGGCCTGGGGTCGGTTGAGGTCAGCAGTCCGACGTGGAAGGGCACTCCCAGCACCGTCGCCGGCGTATCGTGCGCCGACAGGGCACGGAAGACGGCCTCACCGCTGAGCCGACTCGGCGGCTGCAACTCCACCCCGGTGTGCAGCCCGAACAGCAGACCCCCGACCAGGCCGAGCACGTGGACCACCGAGGGCAGCAGGATCAGCCGCTCGCCAGGGGCCGGAACCCCGTCGATACGGGTGTAGCGCCGCACTTCAGCCGTCAGGTCGGCCGCGCCGCGACCGATCACTTTCGACGGACCGGTCGAACCCGAGCTGAGTTGGATCACAGCATGCTGCGATCCCGCCAGATCGGTGCCGAGCCGGACGAGTTCTTCCTCGACGTCGAAGAAGACCTGCAGCGCCGCGCCGCCGGTACGCCGGGCGCGTACCAACACCTGCGGCCTCAGACGCGATAGCGCCTGATCGGCTTCGTAGTCGGTCAGGCGGTGATCGAGGAGTACGGCCTGGGCACCGGCTCGCCACACAGCGAGCAGATTGACCAGGTAGGCAACCGATGGCGGGAGCCGCAGCGCCGCGGCGCCACCCGGCCGTAGCCCGGCTTCGACAAGCCGGGACTGCCGCTCGATCACCAGCCGACGCAGCCCCGCCCGGTCGATGGGTTCGGGCAGCCGCAGGCAGATCTGCCCCGCCGGGCCTTTCAGCAGGAATTCGTCCACCCAGTCCGCGGTCGGCAACCCTGCCGGATCGGTGGCTGACAGCCTCATTCATGCCCCCATGGATCGACTGACGGCTCCTCCTAAGAGTCTGAGCTCCCCCGTTCGATCCCGGCCAATATCCGTCGCCATAGCCGCGAGCTATCCGCGGTGGGCCATCCGCCGTGGGCTGTCCGCGGTCGTCTAGGCGGACATCGCCTTCCGGGCTACTTCGATGAAGTCCTGGACCAGAGGCGAGGGATCATTGGCACGCCAGGCCAAAGCCAGTGTGGAGAACGAGAGGTCGGTGATCGGGACGAAGCGGACGTTCGGGCGCGCGTAGAAGCGCCCGACGGATGCATGGGTGATGGAGATCGCCAGCCCGGCGGCGACGATGGTCAGCATCTCCTCGACCGAGGCGGCTGTCTCATCGCTCAGGACCACCGGCCGGCCGCCGCGCCGATCGTCCCCCCGCCAGTACGCGCGCCACACCGGCGAGACCTCGTCGGGCGACCGGACGAACGTCTCGTCGGCGAGCTCGGCGAAGGCGATCGACCGACGCGCGGCCAGCGCGTGTCCCGAAGGCAGAACGGCGACCCGGGGCTCGGTGCCGAGGGCAACGGTTGTCAGTCCAGCCAATTCCTCAGGCGCGTAGGGCGGCCGGATGAAGCCGACGTCCACACCACCGGTGCGCACCTGCGAGACGTGGTCCACGAAGGTCAGCGCCCGCAGCTGCACGACGGCCTCCGGACGCCGCGCCTTGAAGTCCGCGAGGATCGTGGACGTGTTCTCCGCGGCCGCCTGAGCCAGGAAGCCGACAGCCAGAACCGGACCGTCGCCGAGGGCTATCGATTGAGCCGTCTGGACAGCGCGGTCCGCCGCGGCCACCGTACGCAGCGCCTCAGTCAAGAAAGCCGCACCGGCCGGAGTCAGCACCACCGACCGGCTGCTGCGGCTGAACAACTCAATGCCGAGTTGCCGCTCGAGCTGCCTGATCTGCTGACTCAGCGCCGGCTGCGCGATGTGCAACCGCTCGGCGGCCCGTCTGAAGTGCAGCTCTTCCGCGAGTACGATCAAGGAGCGAAGACTCTTCAGTTCCATCTGCGACTTCTCCCGTTGACGAACGACGCGCTATCAACCCCGGTGGGTGTCTCAGGCCTCAGACTCCAATGTGCCGCGGCCGGCCGCTGTCGGGCAAAGACGTCCAAGGCCGAAGATGGAACGGATCAGATCCCGCCTCGCCGGCCCCTATCTGCTCTCCACCCGCTTGGTAACTGCGGCTATGTCGGCTTCGAACTCAGCCAAGGTCGCCGTCGTGGTGTAGCCGAGGGCATGGTTGATGCTGATCATGTGGGCGTTGTCCTGGGCCGTGTGGGTGGATATGGTCGCGATCGCGGGCCGTTCGGCGGTCAGCCAGCGCAACATAGCGCCCTTGACGGCGAGGCCGAGGCCATGGCCTCGAAAGTCGGCCGCGACGGCGGTGTCCCCCTGGCCGGCCCAGTCGGGCTTACTGGCGAACAGCTGGATCTCAGTGATGGCGGCTACCCGGCCACTGGATTCCTGCACGGCCACAACGACACGATTCTCGACGTTCCGCGCCCGCAGGTCCGCTTCATGGGCGCGGACGCGCTCGGGTGTCCAGTCCTCGAACTCGATCGTCGAATCCCCGATCGGCGCGTCCAAGATGGCGGAACGACCGCGCGCGTACTGCTCAAGCAGCTCTTCAGGGGCTCCGCCGATCCAGCGCTCCAGCCGGAATCCGTCGGAGACAGGGCGTTGCCATAGGCCCGGGGCGGCTTCGGGGACGTTCAGGATCTGGCGGACATACGCGTGGGTTTGGGCGAAGCCCATCTCCCTGGCCCACAGGTCACCGGAGGCGTCGGCTTTGACACCCTCCCCGACCACGACGGTCCGTCCGCGGGCACGCAGGGCCGGGAGGATCACCCGCAACAGCGCGGTGCCTATGCCCTGGCGCCGCCATGTCGGCGTCACGATGACTCGCACGGTGGCCATGTGGCGGTTCTCGAGTTCCGGGTAGGCCGCGTAGGCACTGCCGATGATGCGGCCGTCCTCCCGCGCTACCCAACGCTCTTTCGGTCTCGTCGCCGCCTCGGGTTGGCGCGTCTGCGTGACGTACTCCTCGAGCGTCGGCAGCGACTGTCGGGGATGGTCCAGTCCCATGACGGCCGTCATCACCCCATAATGCTCGGCGAAATCAGCGTCAGAGGCCGAAAACGGATCGAACAGGCTGATCTCCACAGGCATGATGAGCTCCCCTTCTCGCAAGACGTGTCGAGCCACGCCAAGGTGGCTGCCGCGATCATAACGAGGGCGAGACCGAACAAGCACATCAGAATACTGATAGCGGAACAGCGTCGAGTCCAGACGGGATCAGGGCGCCTCGTCGTCGTCCCGGCTCGTCACTCCGAGCAGGCCGGACTCCTGCCGCAGCCATTCAGTGACGAACAGGTCCGATCATCCGGGCCGCGAGCGCACGGCATCGACCGAGCATGTTCGGGCGGCCCAGCATCTCGATGACGACGCTCCTCAGGGTATTCACTTGTTCCTCTCAGTCCGTATTGGACTCGGAAATACGGATCTGGGGTTGATCTGCGGTTCTGCGAAGTTGACCGGCGCTTGCGACCCAGTCTCCGCGCCCAGCGCATCGCGATAGCGGCCGCGGCGGCCGCTCAGTGCAATGACTTGGCTGGACCCCGACCTGCGACCGCTGATGACAAATCCGGCACTGGCCATTATAAAGCCCGGGTAGAGACCGATCTCTGGCCGTGGGCTCGCGATGTAGTGAACTGATTCGTACACTTGGGGCCGGCAACGAACTACCAGAACGGGGGGTTTGCTCGTGGCGCGTCCAACGGGGTGGGACATTCTGGGGTTGGATGGGGATCCGACGCCGGGTGTGGTGGAATCGGTACAGGCTTTGGCGAAGCAGTTCGGGGACTTCGCCCACGATGTGGAGTCGGCTTCTCGGAGCCTGAACTCGTTCGGCTCAGACGCCGCGGCGATGCAGTGGATAGGCAAGACCGCTGATGCCTTCAAAGCACAATACGGCCCGCTACCAGGTCGCCTGCAAAAGCTGTACACGTCCTACTCCGAGGCCTCCGACGCCTTGTCGGCCTACTGGCCGGCGCTGCAGGCAGCACAGAACAAAGCCGACAGCGCACTACGCCAAGCACAAGACGCCAACGCCGATCTGCAACGCGCGAGCGTCAACGCCACCAACACCGCCAACGACCTGAAAACCACCCAACAGAACCACGCCGCCAACCCCAACCCACAAGCCGTCACCGACGCCCAAAACGCACACACCACCGCACAGAACAACCTGACCAACGCCAAAGCGACAATGGCCGCACTCACCAAACAAGCCAACGACGCCTACAACGACCGCATCACCGCCGCCACCGCCTGCGGCCACGCCATCGGCAAAGCCCAAAGCGACGGCATCCACAACCAATCCTGGTGGCACCACCTCGGACAAGAACTCTCCGACATCGGCGGCGAAATCGCCGACATAGCCAACGAGATCGCCCCCATCCTCGACATCATCGCCCTGGCCACCTCCTGGATCCCCGGCCTGGACGTCATCACCGCCGGCCTGGCCGAAGCCGACAACATCATCGCCCTCGTCGGCACCGGCATGCAGATCGCCGGCGACGCCATGCAAGGCCACTGGGGCGACGCCTTGCTGGGTGTCGGCATGCTCGGCCTGCAATTCGCCGGCGGCAAAGTCCTGGGCAAGCTCGGAGGCGAGGCCGAGGACGAAGCCGGGGCCTTGGGCCGCGATGCCGAGAACGACGTCGGCAGTGAAGCCCGCACCGCCGAGGGCAGCACTGTGGCGGTCAAGGACGGCGACCCGGTCGACGTGGTGTCCGGGTGGATGCTCACCGAGGCCACCGACGTCGATCTGCCCGGCGTGCTGCCCCTGATACTGCGCCGCTCCTACGCTTCCGGGTACGAGACCGGCCGGCTGTTCGGCCCCGGCTGGTCCTCGACGCTGGACCAGCGGCTGGCCGTGAACGAGGCCGGCGTCCACTTCGTCGGCGACGACTCCGAGCGCCTGGACTACCCGCTCCCCCTCGGCGACACCGAGGTGCTGCCCGAACGCGGCCGGCGCTGGCCATTGGTATGGGACCGGCACAGTGACGAGCTGCGGATCACGGACCCGTGGTCGGGCCGCACGCACCACTTCTCGCAGGTGCACTACCAGGACGAGTCCGGGCAGATCAGGGACCTGACGGCGATCACCGACCGCAACGGCAACACGATCCGCGTCGTGCGCGACGAGCGGGGCACGCCGCGCATGGTGGAGCACCCGGGCTACCGGATCGCCGTGGACACCACCGACACCGCGGCCGGCCCACGCGTCAGCGCCCTGCGACTGCTCGACGACGCGGCGGGACCGGACTCCGGTCCGGGCACGGAGCTTCGCCGGTTCGGCTACGACCAGCGCGGCCGCCTCAGCGAAGTCGTGAACTCCTCCGGACAGCCTTTCCGCTACGAGTGGGACGAGCAGAACCGGATCACGGCGTGGGAAGACCGCTCCGGCTACCGCTACACCTACTTCTATGACGCCCTCGGCCGGGTGGTCCGGGGCGAGGGCGGCTTCCAGTCCGGGGCCTTCGCCTACGACCCGGCGAACCGGACCACCGTGGCGACGGACTCGCTCGGATATCAGACCACGTACTACTACGACGAGTACGGCCACGTCTGCGCCGAGCGCGACCCGCTGGGCAACACCACGCTCACCGAGACCGACCGCTACGGCCGGGTCCTGTCCCGGACCGACGCGATCGGCGTGACCACCGGCTACGAGTGGGACGAGCGCGGCGACCTGCGCCGGGTCGTGGCCGGCGACGGCGGCGTGACCGCCATGGACTACAACGGCCTGCACCAGTCGGTCCGGGTCACGCGCCCCGACGGCGCGGTGTGGCACCGCGAGTACGACCGGCGCGGCAACCTGACCGCCCTCACCGATCCGACCGGTGCCGTGACGCGGTACCAGCACTCTGACACCGGTGCGCTGGCGGCGGCCACCGACGCGCTGGGGGCCACCACCGCCCTGGAGTCCGACGCGGCCGGCCTGACCTCGCTGGTCCGGGACGCCACCGACAGCGTGACCAGGAACGTGCGCGACGCCGCCGGCCGGGTGGTCGCCCTGATCGATCCGCTGGGTGCGGTGACGGCGTTCACCTGGGACGCCGACGGTCGGCCGCTGACCCGCACCGGCCCGGACGGGGCCCGCGCGCAGTGGGAGTACGACGCCTGCGGCCGGCTGGTGAAGGCTGTCAGCCCGCTCGGCGCGGCCACCGTCTACGAGCCCGGTCCGCTGGGCACCGTGCGCTCCAGCGTCCGCCCCGACGGCGTCCGCCACACCTTCGCCTACGACACCGAGCTGCGGCTGACCGGGGTGACGAGCGCCGCCGGCGCGACGTGGGACTTCGCCTACGACCCGGCCGGGCGCCTGGTCGGCGAGACCGACTTCATCGGCCGGGCGATGGGCTATGAGTACGACGCCGCCGGGCAGCTGACCGCGCGGATCACCGGCACCGGCGAGCGGATCGCGCTGGACCGGGACGCCGCCGGCCGCGTCACCGGGCGCCACACCCCGGAAGGCGAATTCGCCTACTCATACGATCCGGCCGGCCGGCTCCTGCGGGCCACCGGGCCGGGCACGGTGCTGGAGTACGAACGCGACGAGCTCGGACGGGTGCTCGCCGAGACGATCGACGGCCGCACGCTGCGCCACCGCTACGACGCCGTCGGCCGCCGGACGGGCCGGACCACCGGATCAGGGGTCGAATCCGAGTGGGCCTACGACGCCGCCGGAGGGGCGCTGGCCCTGCACGCCGGGGCGAGCCGGCTGGAGTTCACCCTCGACGCCGCCGGCCGGGAGATCAGCCGGACGTTCGGCGCGCACGCACAGCTGGTCCAGGAGTTCGACGCCGCCGGACGGCCGGTTTCGCAGCGCGTGGGCGTCGGCGCGGACTCCGAGCGGACCACGCTCAGCCGCTCGTGGACCTGGCGGGCCGACGGCGTGCCCGAGGAGATCACAGACAGCCTGCGCGGGACGCGGCGCATCGTCTCCGACGCCTCGGGCCGGCCCACGGCCGTGACCGCCGAGGGCTGGAACGAGACCTACGCGTACGACGCCTTCGGCAACGTCACTTCGGGCCCTGATTCCGCCGAGCCGACCATCGCCGCCAGGACCCTGATCCGCCAGGCCGGCCGCACCCGGTACGACTACGACGCGGCGGGCCGCCTCACCAGCGCCGTCCGCCGCACCCTGGACGGCCGGCAGAGGGTGTGGACCTACACCTGGGACTCGCAGGACCGCCTGATCCAGGCCGACACCCCGGACCAGGGCACCTGGCGCTACAGCTATGATCCCAACGGCCGCCGCACCGGCAAGCACCGCCTCGGCCCCGACGGCTCCGTCACCGAGCAGACCCTGTTCACCTGGGACGGCTCAAGCGTCGCCGAACAGTGGAGCCCGCGCCCGGACGGCGGCGCGGTGACCCTGACCTGGGACTACGACCCCGGCAGCTTCCGCCCCGCGGCCCAGCGCCGGCGCACCTGGGTGGACGACGCCGGCCGGGGCGAGATCGACGAGGCCTTCCACGCCATCGTCACCGACCTGGTCGGCACCCCCACCGAACTGCTGGACCCCGACGGCCGCGTCGCCTGGCACACCAACACCACGCTGTGGGGCCGCACGATCCAGACCAGCGCCGAGGCCGGCGTGACCTGCCCGCTGCGGTTCCCGGGGCAGTACCACGACGACGAAACAGGGCTCTACTACAACCTGTTCCGCTACTACAGCCCGGACAGTGCGGCCTATCTCACGCCGGACCCGCTGGGGCTGGCACCCGCGCCCAACGACCACGGGTACGTCAACAATCCCCTGACGTACTCCGACCCCTTCGGCCTCTACGAGGACGCGCTGGGCAACGAGATCGAGATGGGCGACGACATCTCGGACTACCACCACACCCCCGGTGAGGTGCACGAACAGATCCTCAACGTGATCAACCACATGGACGAGCACGGGGAACGGCCACCGGGGGTGCTCTCCGGCGGCGAAGGCGAAGCCGGGACCTATCGCGGCCACGGCATGCCCAAGGAAGCGCAGCAGCCACGTGGCTACTGGCGCGAGTCGGACATCTTCGCGTCCGAAACCGCGGCGGACCGGCAGTCCACGGGGCGCCTGGTGTTCGGGGAAAAGGGTGAGGTCTGGTTTACTCCTCACTACAAGCCGGGAAGTTGGACGAAATTGAGAGGCGCGATCCGTTGACCGAAGACAAGTGGCTGCGGATCCGCAAAGCACCGAAGGACACCGACGATCCTTGGGTCATCGCCGCGCGCCGGAGACTGGACCGCGGCAGCGAGATCATTCCGCTGTTGGTGGACCTGGACGAGTCGGTGCCTTTCATCGATTCCGTGGATGCCCCCGGCGCCTTAGACGGCTTCCGTGCACTGCGGTGCGAGGTAAAGGAGCTCGACGTCCGGGGTATGGATGAGCGGACACTACTCCGGGAATTGGGCGTCCTCTACGGCTTTCCCGAGGACTACGAGCCGAACTGGTCTTCCTACAACGACTGCTACGTGGATTTCCTCGAAGCCGGCGATACGCCGGTCGTTATGGCGATCCGCGGATTCGGCGCGTGGCGGGAGAACGACTTCAGGCTGTTCATTCGGACCGTATACGAGTTGGAAGCGGCCACGGAGGGATTCAGGCGGGATGCGGGTGCGGTCATCCCCCGCAGAGTCGTGAACCTGTACATCGGCGATTGGGACTAGGCACCGTGATCGAGGACAAGTGGCTGAAGGTCCAGAACGCACCGCAGGACTCTGACGATCCGTACGTCATCGGCGCGCGCCGGAGAATGGAGTACTCCGGCCGGCTCGCCCCGGCGTTGACGCCGTTGGGGAAGCGGCCGTGGTTCGTCGACTCCGCGGACGCGCCCGGCGTCCTGGCCGAGCTCCGTGCGCTGGACTGCGAGATCAAGGAGCTCGACGCCCGGGGCATGGATGAGGAGGCGCTGCTCACGGAGGTGGGCGTCCTCTACGGCTTTGCGGAGGGCTACGGCGAGAGCTGGGGCGCGTACAACGACTGCTATCCGGGGTTCGCCGAGGCCGGGGACGTGCCGGTCGTCCTGGCGATCAGCGGGTTCGACGAGTGGAACCGGAACGAGTTCAGACGGTTCTTCCAGACTGTTTACAACTTGGAGTCGACCACGGAGTTGTTCGCCGGCTCCCACCAGATCGTCGCGCGGACTGTCGTGAATCTTTACATTGGGGACTGGAACTAGGGGGGTTTGCTCGTGGCGCGTCCAACGGGGTGGGACATTCTGGGGTTGGATGGGGATCCGACGCCGGGTGTGGTGGAATCGGTACAGGCTTTGGCGAAGCAGTTCGGGGACTTCGCCCACGATGTG
>NZ_JAAFYZ010000070.1 GCF_018274385.1 Catenulispora pinistramenti
GTGCCGGTGGCCGGGGGTCCAGTTCGCGCTGTACACGGCCGCCGCCTGCCCGCCCGACCGCAGGTGCGCGGACTTGACCCCCGGACACCGGTGCTGTACCCCCCGGGCTGACGACGCGACCGAGGGGAACGGACCGCAACCACCCCACAAACCGCCGCCGCTGAGACTCACCCAGCCACCCGAGGGAACCGCGCTAGTTTCCCTGAGGTTGCCGAGGCCCGCCGGAGGCCCGGGCCTTCACCACAGCCCTTGACCTTGACCTTCAGCTCTTGATCTTGCCTGTGCCGTTGATCTTGCTGTTGATCTTGCTCTTGATCTGGCCTGTGCCCTTGCTTCGACTTGCTGGAGTTGAAGAGGCCTGAGGTGCGCCGGGGTTGTGAACACGCGAACCGGCAGCCGACAAACACACCCACCGACTCGAACCCCGAACCGGCACAACTATGACCGAAGGCCGTAAAAAGCTTTGAAAGCCACAGACTAACCGCAACCGCCCCCGCAAACCCCAGCCCCGGGAGCAGGGCAGGGCAGCATGACCCGCCACTACATCATCTGGCGAAACCGCCACGCCGACGACTTCCGCCGACGCCATATCTACGCCAGCTCTACGCCAAATCATCACCAGAGTAAACGTTGCCTGATACGGCATGGCACGGCACGGCACTGATCACAACAGACCGCCGCTAACGCCGCGCCGCACCAGCGAAGACCGCCGCACCACCAACTCCGGCTGCAACACCACCTGCCGGTGCTCGTGGGCCCCGCCGCCGCCCTCGCCAGCCGACTCCAATTCCAGCTCCTCCAATTCCAGCTCCTCCATCTCCAGCTCCGCCAGCAACAGCTCGGCCGCGAGCCGCCCCATCGCGGCCGCCGGCTGCCGCACCGAGGTCAGCGGGACTGCGGCCGCGGCGGCGAACTCGATGTCGTCGTAGCCGACGATCGCCATGTCCCGTGGCACGCCGACTCCGGCTGCGAACAGTGTCTGCAGTACGCCCAGCGCGATCAGGTCGTTCGCGCAGAACACCGCGGTCGGGCGTTGCGGCAGCCCCAGCAGTCGGCTGGCTGCGTCGCGCCCGGCTGCCACGTCCAGGGTCTCGGTCGGTAGCTCGATCAGTGCCTCGTCGCCGATTCCGGCCTCGGCCAGCGCCGCCAGTGCACCGGCGCGGCGGTCGCGGATCTGTTGCAGGTGGGGTGGGCCGCTCACGTAGGCGATCCGTCGGTGCCCGGCTGCGGTCAGGTGCCGGACCGCCAGGGTGCCGCCGGCTACGTCGTCGACCGACACCGAGCAGCCTGCGCCGCCGGCGCCGACCCGGTCGACGAGTACGAAGGGGATTCCGTGGCGGCGGAAGGCCTCGACGGTGCGGCCGCTGCCGTCGGCCGGTGTCAGCAGCACGCCGCGTACCCGCTGCTCGGCGAACAGGGCGAGGTACTCCTCCTCCTCGCTCGCGCTCTGGTTGCTCGTGCACACCATCACCCCGAGCCCGGCCCGGTGCGCGGTCCGCTCGGCGGCGCGGGCCACGTCCACGAAGAACGGGTTGCCCATGTCCAGCACCAGCAGCCCCAGGATGCGGCTGTGGCCGACCCGTAGCTGCCGGGCGTGCACGTTGCGGACGTACCCCAGCTCGGCGATGGCCGCCTCGACCCGCCGCCGGGTGTCCTCGCCGACCCGTTCGGGGCTGTTGATGACGTTGGAGACGGTGCCCACGGACACGCCGGCGCGCCGTGCCACGTCCTTGATGACGATCATGCTGTCCGGCCCGGCGGACCGGCTAGAAGTTGTACTGGCTGATGTTCGAGGAGTCGAACACGGTCGGCGCGCCGAGCGTGACCACCCCCTGCGCCCCGATCGTGAAGCTGCCCATCGACCCGGCGGTGAACGCCTGCCCCTGAGCGCCGGTGATCTGGCCGGAGGCCAAGGCGACCGCGGTGTAGGCGGCCAGCTGGCCCAGTTTGCCCGGGTCCCACAGCTCGAAGGCCTTCACCGTGCCGTCCTGCACATAGGACCGCATGTCGTTCGGCGTTCCCAGACCGGTCAGCAGCACCTTGCCCTTGTACTGCGAGCCGTCCAGGTACTGCGCGGCCGCCTTGATGCCGACCGTGGTGGGGGAGATGATCCCCTTCAGGTCCGGGTACTGCTGCAACAGTCCCTGCGTCTGCTGGAACGACATTTGCGGATCGTCGTTGCCGTACGCGATCTTGACCAGCTTCATGTTCGCGAACTGCGGCTTCTTCAGCTCGTCCTGCATGTAGCCGATCCACGCGTTCTGGTTGGTCGCGGTCTGTGCCGCCGACAGCACCGCGATCTGACCGGTGTAGTTCAGCTCCTTGCCCAGCAGATCCACCTCACTGCGGCCCAGATCCTCGGCGCTGGCCTGGGACACGAACACCTGCCGGCAGCCGGGGTCGGTGTCCGAGTCGTACGTGACCACCTTGATCCCCGCGCTCATCGCCTGCTTCAGCGCGGTACACAGCGCCCCGGGATCCTGCGCGGAGACGGCGATCGCGGACACGTGCTGCTGCGTCAGGGTGTTGACGTAGGACACCTGCCCGGCGGTGTCGGTGGCACTGGTGGTCCCGACCTCCTTGTAGCTCTCGCCGAGCGCGCTCAGCGCGGTGTTGCCGCCGGCGTCGGAGATGTTGAAGTACGGGTTGTTGACCTGCTTGGGCAGGAACGCGACCGCCAACCCCTTCTTCGTCGCGGCGTTCGGGTTCGCCGACCCGCTCTGCACCGCGGCCGGGGCGCTGGAGGCCGCCTTGTCGGTGGAGCTCTTCGTGGCGCCGCCGCACGCGCTCAGGCTCAGCGCCAGCAGGCCGGTGGCGGCCAGGGCGGCGACGGCGCCGGATGTTCTGCTCATAGCTTTCCCCTTGTCGGTTGATAGATCGAGGCGGCGAAAACCTGCCGGGCCACCCGCGGCCCGAGTACGGAGACGGTCAGCAACACGCCGGTCACCACCGTCTGGGACTGTGCCGAGACGTTGGCCAGGCTCATCACGTTCTGCAGCGTGCCGAGCAGGAACACCCCGGCGATCGCGCCGCCGAGCGTGCCCCGCCCGCCGTCGAAGTCCACGCCGCCGAGCAGTACCGCGGCCACGACCGACAGCTCCAGCCCGGTGGCGTTGTTGTAGGTGGCGCTGGCGTAGTGCAGCACCCAGAACACGCCGGTCAGCGCCGAGACCAGCCCGGTCGCCACGAACAGCGACAGCTTGACCCGCTTGACCCGCACCCCGGCGAACCACGCCGCCTCGGCCGAGGCACCGACGGCGAACACCGAGCGGCCGAAGCCGGTGGCGTGCAGCACCACGACCGCCGCCGCGGCCAGGACCAGCCACGGCAGCGCGGCGGTCGGCAGGAACGAGCCGCCCAGCCGGCCCGAGCCGAAGTCCAGGTAGTTCTGCGGGAAGTCGGTGACCGAGTTCGACCCGAGCACGACCTGCGCCAGGCCCCGGTACAGCGCCATCGTGCCGATCGTCACCGCCAGCGAGGGCAGCCCGAGCTTGGTCACCAGCAGCGCGTTGACCAGGCCGCAGGCCACCCCGAGCACGGCGCAGATCACGATGATCTCGTTGATGTTCATGCCGTGGTTCCACAGCGCGCCCATCACGGCCCCGGACAGCCCGACCGTCGAACCCACCGACAGGTCGATCTCGCCGCCCGCGACCAGCATCGTCATCGGCAGCGCGATCGCCGCGACCGGCAGGGTGTTGCCGATCAGGAAGCTGAGGTTCAGGGCGTTGCCGAAGCCGTTGACCGTGCTGAAGGAGATGAGGAGCAGGACGACCAGCAAAGCGCCGACGACGGTGTCCCAGCGCAGGGCGCCGTTCAGGGGTCGGCGGCGCAGGTCCCTGCTCTGGTCCGCGGTTTCCGCGATGTCAGCCATTCGTGCCGGTCCTCGCCTGTCGGGCCCGGCTGCGTAGCAGCCCGGCGATCCGCAGCGCCATCACCCGGTCCACCGAGATGGCCAGGAGCAGCAGGATCCCGTCGATCGCCTCGACCCACACCGAGCTGACGCCGATCGCGGGCAGGACGCTGTTGATGGAGGTCAGCAGCAGCGCGCCCAGCGCCGCGCCGTGGACGCTGCCCGAACCCCCGGTGAAGCCCACGCCGCCGACCACCACGGCCGAGACCACCGTGAGCTCGTAACCGTTGCCGGTCCCGGCGTCGGCGTAGCTGAACCGGGCCAGATACAGCGCCCCGGCCAGCCCGGCGAGCGCGCCGCACAGCACGAACGCCGCCAGCACCCGCCGTCGCACCGGCACCCCGGCCAGTGCCGCGGCCTGCGCGTGCGAGCCGAGGGCGTAGCACTCCCGGCCGCTGCGGTAGTCGCGCAGGAAGTAGCCGACCGCGATCAGCACCACGGCCGCCACCAACGCCAGATACGGGACCGCCGACACGCCGTCGTGGCCGAAGGTCTTGTAACCGCTCGGCAGCAGGCTCGCGGTGATCTCGCGGGAGCCGACCCAGATCGAGTCCAGGGCCCGGATGATGTAGAGCGTGCCGAGCGTGACCACCAGCGAGGGCACCTGACCGACGCCGACCAGCACGCCGTTGAAGGCTCCCAGGGCCGCGCCCAGCACTACGGCCAGAGCTACAGACAAGACCGGATTCCCGCCGTGCTTAAGGAGATCGCCCGCGGCGAAGGCTGTGACACCCAGCACGGAGCCGACCGACAGGTCGACATTGCCGGTGATCACCACGACCGCCTCGCCGACCGCGACCAGCACCAGGATCGTCGCGTTCAGCAGCAGGTCCTTGATGCCCTGCTCGGACAGGAACGAGGTGTTGTCGATCTGGGTGGCGACCAGCATCACGGCCAGCACCACCAGGATCGCCAGCTCGCGCATGCGCAGCACCCGGTCCAGCAGGCCGCGCGCCGACCCGGCGGCGAGCGGCGGCTGAGGCTGCGGCTGCTGCCCGGCGGCAGCAGTGGTCGGGGCCGTCATCTGGCGCTCCCGGCGGTGGCCCCGGTCGCCGCGGCCACCACGGTCTGCTCGGTGGCGTCCGCCCGGCTGATCTCCGCGGCGATCCGGCCCTCACGCATCACCAGCACCCGGTCGGCCATGCCCAGGATCTCCGGCAGATCCGAGGAGATCATCAGCACCGCGACACCGTCCGCCGCCAGCTGCGAGAGCAGCCGGTGCACCTCGGCCTTGGTGCCGACGTCGATACCCCGGGTCGGCTCGTCCACGATCAGCACCCGCGGCCCGGTGGCCAGCCACTTGGCCAGCACCACCTTCTGCTGGTTGCCGCCGGACAGGGTGCCGACCAGATCGGACAGGCGCGCGTACTTCACCTGGAGCTTGGCCGCCCAATCCACCGCCCGATCCCGCTCGGTGCGCCGGCTCACGAACCCGGCGGTGGTGGCCGCCTTCAGATCCGCCAGGCCGATATTGCGCTCGACGCTCATCTGCATGATCAGCCCCTGCGCCCGCCGGTCCTCCGGGACCAGCGCCAGCCCGGCGGCCATCGCCAGGCTCGGCGAGCCCGGCCGCAGCCGGCGCCCGCCGACCGCGACCTGCCCGGCGTCGAAGCGGTCGATGCCGAACACGGCGCGGGCCACCTCGCTGCGCCCGGCGCCGACCAGCCCGGCCAGACCCACGATCTCCCCGGAGCGCACCTGGAACGAGACGTCGGTGAAGACCCCTTCGCGGGTCAGCCTGCTGACATCCAGCGCGACTGCTCCGACCTCGGTCTCCTGCTTGGGGTAGAGCGAGTCCAACGTCCGCCCGACCATCCGCCGCACCAGATCGGCCTCAGTCAGCCCGGCCAGCGGCTCGGCGGCGACCAGCGCGCCGTCCCGCAGGGTGGTGACCCGCTGACAGAGCTCGAACACCTCCGAGAGCCGGTGCGAGATGAACAGCACCGCGGCGCCCTGCTCCCGCAAGGCCCGCACCACGGCGAACAGCCGCGCCACCTCGCTCCCGGTCAGCGCCGCGGTCGGCTCGTCCATGATCAGCACTCGCGCGTCGAATGACAGCGCCTTGGCGATCTCCACCAACTGTTGGTCGGCGATCGACAACCCCCGCGCCGGCCGCTCCGGATCCATCGCCACGCCGAGCCGCCTGAACAGAGCGGCCACGGCCTCGCGCACCGCCCGATGATCGACCCGCCCGAACGACCGCCGGGGCTGGCGCCCCATGAAGATGTTCTCCGCCACGCTCAAATCGGGGAACAACGTCGGCTCCTGATAGATGACCGCCACCCCGGCGTCCCTGGCCGCGGCCGGCCCCCCGAACTCCACCACCGAGCCGTCCAGCAGGACGGCACCCTCATCCGGCCGGTGCACCCCGGCCAACACCTTGATCAAGGTCGACTTCCCGGCCCCGTTCTCCCCGGCCAGGGCGTGCGCCTCGCCGGCGTACAGCGACAGCGACACCGAACGCAGGGCACGAACAGCGCCGAAGGACTTACTCACCCCCTCCAACGCGAGAACCGGAACAGCGAGGTCCGGACCGGGCTCATTCATGAGACGCCACTCCAAGGTCGGCCGGTCCGCACCAGCGGAGGCGACGAGTGAATTGTTTCAATGAAATTGCCGCGAGGTTAGCTCCGGGGGTGGGGTGCGTCAAGGGTCGCGGAGCGCCGTGCGAGGGTCAGGGAACGGATTCCGGTGTCGGGCACGCGCCGAAACTCGCCCCTGATCAGCGATTCTGTGCCGAACTCGGCGAATAGGAGGGTCTTGAGATCGCTGGGAAGATCTTGCAGGATCCTGCGATGATCGAATGTGAATCGATTTTAGAAGACCGCCGGGAATGGCGATTTTCGAGGCCTTGACGGGGTTCGAATGCCTCGGTAGCGTCACTCGGAATGAATCGATTCATCTCGTGCGGCGTGAGTCGCCGGCCGGCCTGGCGCACCAGGCCGGCCGGCGGGGCCCCATCACTTCGCGCTACTCCACATAGCAACCCTTCGCCGAGTCGAACGCCGGGTCGCCGAATACCGTGTCCGTGCAGGGCGTGCTGCCGCTGAAGCTCCCGAAGTGGTACTTGCCGTCCACGCCGAAGGCGACCTCGTGCGTGCCGGAGAACGTGCAGTTCCCGTTCTCGGCGGCGCATGCCGTCCATGTCGCGAAGGTCGGCGGTGGTCCGAGTAGGTAGCAGGCCTTGGTGACGTTGGGCGTCGGGTCGCCGAAGACCGCGTCGTCGCAGGCGGTGCCGCCGCTGCCCAGGGTGGCGAACTTGTAGGTGCCGTTGGCGCCGTAGGCGACCGTCATCAGGTCGCTGTAGGCGCAGTTCTGGTTTTCGGTCGCGCATTGCTGCCAGCCCGGCGACGCCGGTTGCGCTGTCTGCTCGTAGCACCACTTCGCCACGCCGCTGTCCGGGTCGCCGAACACCGTGTCCGAGCAGGCCGTGGCGTTGCTCGTCTCCAGGTAGTTGTACTGGCCGCCGGCGCCGAACGCGATCACCGAGCTCCCGGTGACCGCGCAGCTGCCGTTCTCGGCGGCGCAGCGGGTCCACGTGCCGGGCAGCCCGCGGTAGGCGATCGGCGGGGCGGTCGCCGAGGCGCTGTAGGCGACGGTGTACGCGCCCGGAGCGACTCCGCGGAAGTAAATGTACTGACCATCGGTGTCCGCGCTCGTGATGCCGGACGCCCCGACGAACGCGCTCCCGTTCCAGGCGGTCTGTCCGTTCACCGTGACCGTCCGGCTCTGTCCCCAGGTCGGCACCGCGATGACGCCGCTGGAGCCGCTGTTCGTCGAGGAGTCCACCTGCAGGCTGAAGTCGCCCGCGGTGTCGTGGTCGTAGCCGGCGTGGATCTGCTTGCCGGCGGCCACCGTCAGGGTTCCCTCGACGTGCGTCAGGTCGCCGGGGTGCGGAACCACCTGGTACCCGGTCCCGGACGGCGCGGTGGGGGAGATGCCCAGCACGTCGGTGGTCAGCGCGCCGGTGGGCCCGGTCGACCAACCGTGGGCCAGGCTGGTGAAGTTGCTTGAGTACGCGCTGAGTGTTCCGTTGTTCCCGTAACCCTCCCAGAACGTGCTTCCGGTGCCGATCGGCGACTCCAGCATGTAGCCCCACTCGTCGCGGATCAGGTTGAGCGCGTTGACGTCGTCCCCGGCGGCGAAGTGCGCGTAGAGCTCCATGGAGCCGGAGAACGGCGAGATGTTGTCGTTGAACTCAGGGGCCTGAGCGCCCAGGCTGTTCCAGTCGCCGCGCAGGTGGGCCATGATCGCGGAAGCCTGCGAACTCGACGCCAGCCCGTACCAGACCGCCAGTGAGTTCCCGTCCTGCGGATAGAGCGTGCTGCTCGGGTTGTCCTTGTACGCGCCGGTGCCCGAGTCCCACAGCGTGGCGTTGACGGCTGTCTTCAGGCTCGCGGCCTTGCCCGCGTAGGCCGCGGCCAGCGAGCTGTCGCCCTCGGCCGTCGCCAACGACGCGCCGGTGATCAGCGCCTGGTAAAGCAGGGCATTGGCTTCGATGTTCTCCCCGCCCTGGTCGCCGCGGGCCCAGTCGCTGGTGTTGGTGACGTTCAGCAGGTTGTCGCCGCCGATCTTGGCGGTGATGAAGCTCATCCCGAGCTGGTACTTGCTCCAGATGCCGTCCAGCCAGGCCTTGTCGGAGGTGTCGAGATAGTACGAGTACGTCCCGATCAGCGTCCACATGTGGTACGTGTCCGAGCCGTAGAAACTGAACTCGGGCCCGCTGTACGGCAGCTCGCCGGTCGACTTCTGGTTCTGGTACATCGTGGTCAGCGAGTTGCGGATGGCGAGCAGGTCGTCGGTGCTCACGTACGCGGTGGTCGTCGAGACGCCCATGTCGCCGGGCCACACGGTGCGGTCCCGCTTCGCGCCGTCGGTGAGCACCTCGGTGCCGGTGCCGATGACGCCGTTGTTCTCCCATCCCGACGACGGCGGCGGCCACACCCGGCCCTCGGTGGGATCGATGGTGTCCAGCTGGGTGGTGTAGGCGCCGGCGTACCAGACACGGTTCAGCGTGTCGTCGTTGGAGCAGAAGTAGTCGGGGTACGCGGCCGGGTCCGAGGCGTCGGGGGCGGCCGAGAACCCCAGGGAGACGCCGTCGAGATCGGCGTAGCCGCCGGAGTTCAGGAAGAGTGTCAGGTACCTGAATCCGCCGCGCAGTTTGTCCTTCGGCATGGTGTAGCTACCGCCGCCGGCCGGAACGGACGCGGACAGGAAGCCGTCCGCACCGCCGCCGCTGGAGGCGTCGCTGGTGTTGCCGACGAACAGGCTGGACTCGGAGAACGCCAGCCCGATGCTTTGCGAGGAATCGCCGGCGTCCGCGAAGTCCACAGTGACCAGGCCGGCGACGTCCTTGCCGAAGTCGAGCGTCACGGCGGAACCGTTTCCGGTGAGCCGGGTGTCCTGACCGGTCAACAGCGCTGAGGCGTTGCTGACGTTGCCGTTCGTCGCGTACACCGCGACCGGGCGCACCGTGCGCGAGGTGGGGGACAGGTTGTCCGCGGCGCACGGGTTCGTCGACGCGGCGTGCTTGGTCGCCGCGGTGTGGCTGCCCGACGCAGAGGGCTTACTCGATGAGGCGTGTCTGGCGGACGTCGGGTGAGCGGTGGGCGTGGGCGGTGCCGGATCGCCGACGGCGGTACCGACACCACCGAAGGTCAGACCGAGCGAGAGCACGGCGATCGGTAGGTGTTTCACGGTTCTCCCTTTCCTGAAACGTTTTTGGGCAAGGGGGAGCGGGGCAGCCGGAAGCCGCCGATGTGTGCTGTGTGCGATGGTCCTGCTGGAGATTAAATCGATTCAATCCTCGAATTCACCGGGGATGCTACTCCCGCCCGCGACCGGCGGCCAGAGTCCGCGGGCAAAGAATCAGGGACCTGTGATCGGCGAGGTCGGAGCCTTGACAGCCCCCAGAGTGAGGCGTAAAACCAACACGAACAAAGGGAAACGGCGTGGAAACCAAATCGCCGTCGCACCGCACGACGGCGAGCACACTGGGGTGGCCCATGTACGCAGAGGAACGACAGCAGGCGATCCTGCACAAGGCACGCGTGGACGGCCGGGTGGACGTCGTGGTCCTGGCCGAGCACCTGACCGTGACCACGGAGACCATCCGCAGAGACCTGACGGCCCTGGAACGCGCCGGTCTGGTGCGCCGGGTCCACGGCGGGGCGATCCCCGTCGAACGGCTCGGTTTCGAGCCGGCGCTGGCCGTCCGGGACCAGAGCATGACCTCGGAGAAGGAACGGATAGCCAAGGCGGCGCTGGCCGAACTCCCCGAGGAGGGATCGGTCATCATCGACGCCGGGACGACCACCGGGCGGCTGGCCTCGATCCTGCCGGCCGACCGGGAACTGACCGTCGTGGTGAACGCCCCGGCGCTGGCCGCGCAGCTGGTCGCCCGGCCGAATCTCACGGTCCTGATGCTCGGCGGCCGGATCCGGGGCCGCACGCTGGCCGCGGTGGACGAATGGGCGCTGGCCCCGTTGTCCCAGCTGTGTGTGGACGTCGCCTTCATCGCCGCCAACGGCGTCTCGGTGGCGCGCGGCCTGACCACACCGGATCTGGCCGAGTCGGCGGTGAAGCGGGCGATGATCGGCGCGGCCCGGCGCACCGTGCTGCTCGCCGACCACACCAAGGTCGGCAACGACTGCATGGCCCGCTTCGGCCGGCTGGACGACGTCGATCTGTTCATCACCGACACCGGTCTGGACGAGGAGACCGCCGCCGACTTCGGCGGCGCCGGGGTGCGGGTGGTCCGGGCATGATCGTCACCCTGACCCTCAACCCGAGCCTGGACCGCACGCTCACGCTCCAGACGCTGCGCCGGGGCGAAGTGCTGCGCGCGACCGGCGCCCGGATCGACCCCGGCGGCAAGGGCGTGAACGTGACCCGGGTGCTGCGCGCCTTCGATGTCGGCTCGCACGCGGTGATCCCGTGTGCCGGGCCGGACGGCGAGGAACTGGTGCGGCTGCTGAGCAAGGCCGGGGTGCCGGTGACCGAGGTCCCGGTCGGCGGGTGGACCCGGTCGAACATCACGCTGGTCGAGGCCGACGGCCGGTCCACGAAGGTCAACGCCCCCGGCGGGGCGCTGACCGGGCAGGAGGTGGCGCTGCTCGCCGAGACCGTGCTGGACCGGTGCCTGTCACAGGGTACTGATCTGCACGGCCACACCCGCGCCGCCTGGGCCGTGCTCTCCGGCAGCCTGCCGCCGGGCGTCCCGGACACCGTCTACGCCGAGCTGACCGCGCTGTTCGCCGAGCACGGCGTCCGGGTCGCGGTCGACACCAGCGGCGCGGCGCTGCTGGCCGCGCTCGACGCCGGCCCGGACCTGATCAAGCCGAACCGGCAGGAGCTGGCCACGGCCGTCGGGACCCCGTTGAACAGCATCGCCGACGTCGTCGAGGCGGCCGACAAGCTGCTGTCCCGCGGCGTCAAAGCGGTGCTGGCCAGTCTCGGCGCCGACGGCGCGGTCCTGGTCGACTCCTCGGGCGCGGTGCTCGGCACCGCCGACCCGATCGAGCCGCTGAGCACCGTCGGCGCCGGCGACGCGCTGCTGGCCGGATTCCTGGCCGCCGGCGCCGACGGTCCCGATGCCCTGGTCGAGGGCATGGCCTGGGCCCGGGCCGCCGTGGGCCTGCCCGGCAGTCAGATGCCGGATCCCTCGGACGTGAGCCGGGAAGGAATCCGGGTCGTCCGCGACCCGGGAGGTAAACCGGTGGGCGCGGTCCACCTCGCAGACAACGGCTGACATCGCTTTCATCGCTTTCATCGCCACCGCACGCCACGCACAGCAAATGAGGAACACACCCAACGATCTCCCTTGACGTCCCTAGGAGGACGACATGTCTTCGATGGCTTATACGCCGGCTCCCACCGGCACCGGACTGAAAGCCACAGTCCAGAAGTTCGGCTCGTTCCTGGCCTCGATGGTGATGCCGAACATCGGCGCGTTCATCGCCTGGGGCCTGATCACGGCCTTGTTCATCCCCACCGGCTGGATCCCGTCCAACTCGCTGGGCCAGCTGGTCACGCCGATGATCACCTACCTGTTGCCGATGCTCATCGGCTACACCGGCGGCCGGATCGTGCACGGCCAGCGCGGCGCGGTGATCGGCGCGATCGCCACGATGGGTGTGGTGGTCGGGGCCTCGGTGCCGATGTTCCTGGGCGCGATGATCGTCGGCCCGTTGGCGGCGTGGGTGCTCAAGCAGTTCGACAAGCTCACCGCGGACCGGCTGCGCGCCGGGTTCGAGATGCTGGTCGACAACTTCTCCCTGGGCATCATCGGCGGCGCGTTCGCGGTGCTGGGCAAGTGGGCGATCGGCCCGGCGGTGAACCACGTCACCAACTGGGCCGGCACCGGCGTGAACTGGGTGCTGAACCACCACCTGCTGCCCTTCGTCAGCATCCTGATCGAGCCGGCCAAGGTGCTGTTCCTGAACAACGCCATCAACCACGGTGTGCTGGACCCGCTGGCGGTCGCGCAGAGCGCCGCGCACCACAAGTCGATCCTGTTCATGCTGGAGTCCAACCCCGGTCCGGGCCTGGGCATCCTGTGCGCGTACCTGCTGTTCGGCCCGCGCTCGCTGCGGCCCACGGTCCCCGGTGCCATCGTCATCGAGTTCCTCGGCGGCATCCACGAGATCTACTTCCCGTACATCCTGATGAAGCCGCGCCTGATCCTGGCCGCGATCGCCGGCGGGTTCGCCGGGGTCTCGGTGTTCTCCATCACCGGTGCCGGTCTGGTGGCCTCGCCCTCGCCGGGCTCGATCTTCGCCTACCTCACCGAGACGCCGCGCGGGAGCTACTTCGGGGTGTTGGCCGGAGTCGTGGTGGCCGCGGCCGTGTCGTTCGTCGTCGCCTCGGTCCTGCTCGGGTTCGGACGCGGTGAGAAAGCCGAAGAGGTCGAGGAAAGCGACGACGTCGATGACGCCGGCGACGGCGCGGCCGTCCCGGCCCAGTCCTCACCTGAAGGAGCCACAGCATGACCGGCATCCCCGTCTCCGACATCAAGAAGATCATCGTGGCCTGCGACGCGGGCATGGGGTCCTCGGTGATGCTCGCCGGGACCTTGAAGCGGCAGCTGAAGAACACCGGAGTGATCGTCGAGCACGCGCAGGTCTCGGCCATCCCGGCCGACGCCGACCTGATCCTGACCCAGCAGAGCCTGGCCGAGCGGGCCCGGGCCGCGGCTCCCGGCAAGCCGGTGGTGACGTTCCAGATCTTCCTGGGCGACCCGGCCGTGAACAAGGTGGTCAAGGCCGTGAAGGAAGGCGGCACCATCGATGTCTGACACCGCTGACGGCCTGCTGACCGAGCAGGCCGTCCGGTTCGGGGTCCACGCCGCCGACCGCTACGACGCGGTCCGGCAGTGCGGCGAACTCCTGGTCGCGGTCGGCGCCGTGACCGAGGACTACGTCCCGGCGATGCGCGAGCGCGAGGACGAGATCTCCACCCACATCGGCGCCGGAGTGGCGATCCCGCACTCCACCGCCGCCGGAAAGAAGTACGTCCGGCGCGACGCGCTGGCCGTTCTGGTCCTGGCCGAACCCGTCGACTGGGGCGAGGGCGAGCAAGTGTCCTTGTGTGTCGCGATCGCCGCCCTCGGCGACCGGCACCTGGACATCCTCGCCGAGCTCGCCGAGGTCCTGATGGACCCCGACCGGGCCGAACAGCTCCACCTGGCAACGACCGCTGGCGAAGTGATCCGGCTGCTCCAGCCGGAAGGAAAGGCAGAGAACGTATGAAGGCCGCTGTGTTCCATGGACCCGGGGACGTCCGGATCGAGGAGGTGCCCGAACCCACCCCCGCCGCCGGCGAGGTGAAACTCAGGGTGCTGGCTTGCTCGATGTGCGGGACCGATCTGAAGATCTTCCGCTCCGGGCACTTCCGCATCGCCCCGCCCCGGGTGATGGGGCACGAGATCGCCGGTGAGATCGTCGAGATCGGCGCCGGTGTCCAGGGGTGGGCGCTGGGGGACCGGGTGCAGGTGATCGCCGCGATCCCGGACGGCACCTGCGAGGAGTGCACGCGCGGGCACCAGACCGTGTGCCTGAACCAGGAGTCGATGGGCTACCAGTACGAGGGCGGCTTCGCCGAGTTCATGGTGGTGCCGCCGAGCGTGCTGGCCGTGGACGGGATGAACCGCATCCCCGAGGGCGTGGGCGCCGACGAGGCCTCCGTCACCGAACCGCTGGCCTGCGTGCTCAACGGCCAGGAGCTGGCCGGGGTCGGCCCCGGCGACGTGGTGGCGGTCTTCGGCGCGGGCCCGATCGGCTGCCTGCACGTCCGGCTGGCCCGCTCCCGCGGCGCGGCCCGCATCATCATGATCGAGGTCAACCGCGACCGGCTCCAGCTGGCCGCCGACCTGGTCCACCCGGACGACACGGTGTGCGCCGAGGACGGCGACATCATCGAGCAGGTCCGCAAGCTCACCGACGGCCGCGGCGTGGACGTGGTGATCACCGCCACCGCTGCCGGACCGGCCCAGGAGCAAGGACTGCAGATCGCCGCCCCGCGTGCCCGCATCAGCTTCTTCGGCGGCCTGCCCAAGGACAAGCCGACCATCACCCTGGACTCCAACCTGGTCCACTACCGCGAGCTGACGATCGTCGGCGCCAACGGCTCCAGCCCCGCCCACAACGCCCGCGCGCTGGAGCTCATCGCCAGCGGCGAAGTCCCGGTCAAGGACCTGATCTCCGTGCGGCTGCCGCTGGAGCGGGTGCTGGACGGCCTGGACATCGTGGCCAAGGGCGAGGCCATCAAGGTCACCATCGAACCCTGAGAGGCCGTCGAGGTCACCATCGAACCCTGAACCGAGGAGACAGACATGGTTGAGCGCACCGTCGTCGTCGGATCCACCAGCGGGCTGCACGCCCGCCCGGCGAAGCTGCTGGTGAACGCAGCCAAGGAGCAGCCGGCGGCGGTGCGGCTCCGCGTGGGCGACCGCCCGGCGATCGATACCCGCAGCATCCTCGCGGTGCTCACGGCGCGGGTGAAACAGGGCACGGAGGTCACGCTGGAGGCCGAGGGCGACGGCGCCGAGGCGGCGGTCGCGGCGCTCGCGGACCTGATCGCTCGGAATCTGGACGAGGAGGGGGACGAGGATGAGTGAGCGGGTGCTCGGGGGCGGTGCGCTTGGTGAGTCGGCGGCGCTGGCCGTGGCGCCTGCCGGCCAGGTCGGTGAGGTCGGCACGGCCGACGAGGTCGGTCAGGTCGGTGAGGTCCGTGCGGCGCCCGGCGCCGGGCCGCAGACTGCCGCCACCTCGGTGCTCAGCGGCGTCGGCGTGAGCGCGGGCACCGCGATCGGTCCGGTCGTGCGCATGACCTCCCCGGAGCCCCTCCCGCCGCCCCGGCCGGTGGCCGATGCCGCCGCCGAGCGGTCCGCAGCCGAACGTGCCGTGGCGGAGCTCGCCGCCGACCTCGCCGCCCGCGCCGAGCGCCTGTCCGGCGAGGCGAAGGAGATCCTCGAAGCCCTGGCGATGATCGCCGAGGACCCGACGCTCGGCGACGACGTCCGGCGGCGCGTCGCCGCCGGCACCGACGCGCCGCACGCCCTCACCGAGGCCTTCGACGCCCAAGCCGACCTGCTCCGCGAAGGCGGCGGTTACCTCGCCGAACGGGCCGCGGACCTCGAGGACCTCCGCGACCGCGCCGTGGCCGCCGTCCTGGGCCGCCCCATCCCCGGAATCCCCGACCCCGGCCATCCCTTCGTCCTGGTCGCCGCCGACCTCGCCCCGGCCGACACCGCGAACCTGAACCCCGATCAGGTCCTCGCCATCGTCACCGAGCGCGGCGGCCCGACCAGCCACACCGCGATCCTGGCGCGCGGCCTCGGCATCCCGGCGATCGTGGCCGCCGCCGGCGCGACCGGGATCGCCGACGGCACGAACGTCGCCGTCGACGGCACCTCCGGGACCGTCACCGTCGGCGTCGAGCCCGCCGCGAACAGCGCCGACGTGCCGCACGCCCGCGCCACCCGCGCCGCCCGCACCCAGGTGGACCTCGCCGACCTCGGCCCCGGCCACACCAAAGACGGCCACCCGGTATCCCTCTATCTGAACATCGGCTCCATGAAGGACGTCCGAACCGGCGCCCAAGGCGCCGGCCTGCTGCGCACCGAGTTCCTGTTCCTCGGCCGCAAAGACTCACCTTCGCGAGCCGAGCAGCACGCGGCCTACCTCGAACTCTTCAACGCCTTCCCCGGCGCCCGCGTCGTCATCCGCACCCTGGACGCCGGCGCCGACAAACCGCTGCCGTTCCTGGCGCTGCCCGACGAGGAGAACCCGGCGCTCGGCGTCAGAGGCCTGCGGACCGCCCGGCTGCGTCCGGAGGTCCTGGACGACCAACTGGCCGCGATCGCCTCGGCGGCCGAGGCCGCGGCCTGCGAGGTCTGGGTCATGGCGCCGATGGTCGCCACCCCGGCCGAGGCCGCGGACTTCGCCGCCCGGGCCCGGGCCCACGGCCTTCAGCACGTCGGCGCCATGGTCGAGATCCCGGCGGCGGCGCTGCGTGCGGCCCGGCTGCTGGAACACCTCGACTTCCTGTCCATCGGCACCAACGACCTCGGCCAGTACACGATGGCCGCCGACCGCCAGGACGGCCGGCTGCCCGATCTGCTCGACCCCTGGCAGCCGGCGCTGCTGGAGCTGATCGCGCTGGCCGCCGAGGCCGGGCGCGCGGCGGGCAAGCCGGTGGGGGTCTGCGGCGAGGCGGCGGCCGATCCGCGGCTGGCGGCGGTGCTCGTCGGGCTGGGGGTGACGTCGCTGTCGATGGCCGCCGCCGCGGTGCCCGCCGTGCACGCCGAGCTGAGCGCGCGGACGCTGCGGGAGTGTCGGGAGCTCGCGGAGCAGGCGCGCGACGCCCTCGACCCGGCCCAAGCCAGGGCCTTGGCATCGCGGTCCTGATCTGATCCGGCTCCGGCTGTTCGCGCTGGTTCTGTCCGCCGGGAGGACCCGTTCGGGTGCAGGAAGGTTACAAAAGCACCCTTTCGGCTCAAACCCTCCACTATGGCGGTACTAGACGCGACACCCGGGGCCCCCGACTCGCACTCCACCAACCTGCGCCGCGAAGTCGGCCTGATCGGCCTGCTGTGGGCCTCCGAGGGCTCGATCATCGGCTCGGGCTGGCTCTACAGCGCGCAGAAGGCGTTGGTCGCCGCCGGTCCCGCGGCCCTGATCAGCTGGGGCATCGCGGCGGTGGCGATCATCGCGCTGGCGTTCGTGCACGCCGAACTCGGCGGCATGTTCCCGGTCGCCGGCGGCACCGCGCGCTACCCGCACTACGCCTTCGGCGGCGCGGCCGGCGCCTCGTTCGGCTGGTTCACCTGGCTGCAGGCGGTGACCGTGCCGCCGATCGAGGTCCAGGCGATGATCGGCTACGCCCAGCACTACACCTGGGCCGACAGCTGGCAGCACAAGGACGGCACGCTCACCGGCTACGGCGAGCTGGTCGCGATCCTGCTGATGGCGGTGTTCACCGCCGTGAACTTCCTCGGGATCCAGAAGCTGGCGGCCGTCAACAACGCCGCGACCTGGTGGAAGATCGGCGTGCCGCTGTTCACGATCTTCGTGCTGGCGTTCACGAACTTCCACGGCTCGAACTTCACCGCCGAATCCGGCGGCGGCTTCATGCCCTTCGGCGCCCACGGCATCATGTCCGCGGTGTCGACCTCCGGCATCATCTTCGCCCTGCTCGGCTTCGAGCAGGCGATCCAGCTGGCCGGGGAGTCGCGCAACCCCAAGCGGGACATCCCGCGCGCGACCATCCTCTCGATCCTGATCGGCGCCGCGATCTACATCATGCTGCAGGTGGTCTACATCGCCGCGCTGCCGGCCGCGACGTTCGCCGCGGGGTGGGCGCACCTGGACTACAAGAACATCAGCGGCCCGTTCGCGGGGCTGGCGACGCTGGTCGGGCTGGCCTGGCTGGCGACCATCCTGTACATCGACGCGATCATCTCCCCCGGCGGCACGGGGCTGATCTACACCACCTCCACCTCGCGCATCACCTACGGCCTGAGCAAGAACGGCTACATCCCGGTGCAGTACGAGTACCTCACCAAGCGGGGCGTGCCGTGGCTGGGCATGATCACCGCGTTCGTGGCCGCGTGTATCTGCTTCCTGCCGTTCCCGAGCTGGCAGCAGCTGGTGTCGTTCATCACCTCCGCCAGCGTGCTGATGTACGCCGGGGCGCCGCTGGCCTTCGGGGTGTTCCGCGAGAAGCTGCCGGACGTCGAGCGTCCCTACCGGCTGGCCGCCGGGGCGGTGCTGGCGCCGTTCGCGTTCATCGTCGCGAACCTGATCATCCTGTGGGCCGGCTGGGACACCGACTGGCGGCTCGGGATCGCGATCGTGATCGGCTACGTGCTGCTGGCGATCTCGCGGATCTTCCATCTGAACCCCAATCACCCGCCGCTGGAGCTGCGCTCGGCGCAGTGGCTGCTGCCGTATCTGGTGGTGATGGGGATCATCGTGCGGACCAGCGCGTTCGGGCCGATGAAGGATCCGTGGTTCACGGAGTGGACCTCGCTGGCCGCGGTGGCGGTGGTGAGCCTGGTCGTCTACTACTGGGCCAAGGCGGTGGCGCTGCCGGTGGAGCGGATCGAGGCGCACGTCGCGGGCGTCGCGGTACTCGACGCCGGCGGCCACTGAGCGCCACGGGTCGCTCCGCCGTGGCTCGGCGCTCGCTCACTCGGCCTTGTCAGCAGGGCCGACGTCGGATCAAGCTGTCGGCATGACGACCCGGAGTGGGACTGGGACCCCGAACCCGCGGGCCGGCGCGCCGCGAACCGGCGCCGCGCGCCCTGGTGCTGCGCGTTCCGGGCCCGCGCGCTCCGGCGCCGCCCGCCGCGAGCAGCTGACGGCTATCGCCGCCGCCCTGTTCGCCCGCGACGGCTACCACAACGTGACTGTCGGCGACATCGCCGCGGCCGCCGGCCTGTCGGGCCCGGCGATCTACCGCCACTTCCCGGGCAAGCAAGCGATCCTGGCCGAGGTGGTGCGCGCGGGCTTCGACGAAATGGACCGCGTGGTCGCCGCCGACCTGGCCGGCACCACGGACCCGGCCCAACGGCTGCGGATGACCTACCGCGACCTGGCGTCCTTCGTGATCCGCCACCCGGAGTTCGGCGTGATGTGGCGCCGCGAATACCGCCACCTGACCCCCCACGACGCCGCCGAACTGGCCCAGCGCATGGCCCGAGCCTGCGAAGCGGCGGTCGCCGAGCTGCGCCTCCTGCGCCCGCAGCTGGAAGCGGCGGACGCCGAGTCGATGGCGTGGGCGGCACTGAGCGTCCTGGGCAGCATCTCGGACCATCGGGTACGACTCCCACGCGCGGCCTTCGAGGAACTGCTGGCCGGAATCGCGATGGATGTGGTGGGGACCGAGCTCGGGGCCGGAGCGACAGATAACTGGCCCCACGAGCCGATCGGTGAGGACAGGAAGGAACGGATCCTCGCAGCCGCCGCACGGCTTTTCCGGGACCGCGGGTACCACGAGGTCACGCTGGACGAGATCGGCGCGGCGGCGGGGATCGCGGGGCCGAGCGTTTACAGCCACTTCGCGGGCAAGGCGGAGCTGCTGCGGACGATTACGGAGCGGATCGGGGAGCGGCTGCGGCGGGATGTCGCGGAGAGTGGGGCTGCGGAGGCTGCGGCTGCGGCGAGTGCGGCTGCGGCGAGTGCGGGCGGCTCAGGCGGTTCGGGTGCCAAGCATCTTGCTGGGAACGAAGCGGCTGCCGATGGTGGGCATCTTGCTGGTGATCGCCGCGCTGTGGGTGATGTGGCAGCTGGCGCGCGGGCTGGTGGAGCTGAGGGCTTTGCTGAGGGCGAAGCCGCAGCCGGTGGTGGGCGCGGTTCGGATGGTGCCAATGCCGAGCATCTTGCTGGTGATCGCCGGGTTGTGAGCGATGCGGTAGCCGACCCGCGGGCTGTCGGAGTCGAGCGCCTTGCCGCTGGTGATGCTGCCGCCGAGGCGAGCGTGCCCATCTCACTCAGTTCGCAGTCCGCCGCCCTCGCCACCCTCACCGACCTGGCCACCCGTTACGTCACCACCGTCCTTACCTCCCGGGACCTTGTCGCCGCCTACTTCACCGAAGGCCACAACCTTCCCGATCGCGATCGCGCCGAGACCCGCCGGTTCCAGCGCGCCTATACCGAGCACTGGGCCGCGCTGCTGACCTTGGTGCGGCCGGGTGCGTCGGCCGAGGAGGTGCGGATCCGGGTGCTGGCGGCCTTCGCCGTCGTCAATGACGCGGTGCGGACTCGGCGGCTGCTTGAGCGGCCGGGAGTGGCCGGGCGGTTGCGGGCGTTGATGCTGGCGGTGCTCTTGACACCGGGCTCGCCGTCGCGCGATGTTAATCGCCGTTAGGCTGTGGGCCTCGGCGGATGCAGGGAGTCGTAGATGAGTAGGTCGCCCTGGGCGAGCGATGATGTGGAGGCGTTGCGCGAGCTTGCGACGTCGTTCTTCACCCATGAGGCGCTGCCCCGGGAGGAGGAGTTCGCGGCGCAGGGCTTCCCCAGTAAGGACATGTGGCAGGCCGCTGGCAAGGTCGGGTTGTTGTGTGAGTCGATTCCGGAGGAGTACGGCGGCGGGGGCGGGTCGTTCGCGCACGAGGTCGCCGTCATCGAGGCGCAGATCCGGGTCGGCGCGGGTGCGATGGCGATCATCGTGCACGCCGGCATCGTCGCGCACTACATCAACGCCTACGCGACCGAGGAGCAGAAGCGGCGCTGGCTGCCGCGCATGGCTTCCGGGGACCTGGTCGGCGCGATCGCGATGACTGAGCCCGGGACCGGGTCGGACTTGCAGAGCATCAAAACCAAGGCGGTCCGCGACGGCGACGAGTACGTCATCAGCGGTGCGAAGACCTTCATCACCAACGGCCACACCGCCGGACTGATCGTCATCGCTGCCAAGACCGACGCCACCCAGGGTGCGCACGGTGTCTCCCTGCTGGTCGCCGAGGTCGCCGGCGGCGACAGCGGCGGTGACGGAGATGGCGACAGCAACGGCGCCGGCGACACCCCCGGCTTCCAGCGCGGCCGGGTCCTGAACAAGGTCGGCCAGCACAGCACCGACACCGCCGAGCTCTTCTTCGACGGCCTGCGGGTCCCGGCCGAGAACCTGCTCGGCGGCGTCGAGGGCCAGGGCTTCGTCCAGCTCATGGTGCAGCTGCCGCAGGAACGTCTGCTGGTCGCGGCGGCCGGGATGGCGATGCTGGAGGCCGCCGTCGACCACACCGTGGCCTACACCAAGCAGCGCGAGGCCTTCGGCAAGCCGCTGTTCAAGCTCCAGAACACCCGCTTCGAGCTGGCCGAGTGCGCCACCATCGCGCGGGTGGCCCGGGTCTTCTTCGACGACTGCGTCCTGAAACACCTCGACGGCGGTCTGGACGCCACCACCGCCTCGATGGCCAAGTACTGGATCACCGACCGTCAGACCGAGGTCATCGACCGCTGTGTCCAGCTGCACGGCGGCTACGGCTACATGCTCGAGTACCCGATCGCGCGGCTGTTCGTCGACGGCCGGGTGCAGCGCATCTACGGCGGCGCCAACGAAATCATGAAGGAACTCATCGCCCGCTCGCTGTAGCGGACGCGGGATAAAGAGAGAAAGGAACAGCGATGTCGAACGCGTACATCTACGACGCGATCCGGACACCGCGCGGCCGGGGCAAGCAGAACGGCTCGCTGCACACCGTGAAGCCCATCTCGCTGATGGTGGGCCTGATGGAGGAGACGCAGGCCCGGCACCCGAACCTGGACCCGGCGCTGATCGAGGACGTCATCCTCGGCGTGGTGTCCCCGATCGGTGAGCAGGGCTCGGACATAGCCAAGGTCGCGGCGTTGCGCGCCGGGCTCCCGGACACGACCGCCGGTGTGCAGCTCAACCGGTTCTGCGCCTCGGGCCTGGAGGCGGTGAACACCGCCGCGCAGAAGGTCGCCTCGGGCCTGGGCGAGGACCTGATCCTGGCCGGCGGCGTGGAGTCGATGTCCCGGGTGCCGATGGCCTCCGACGGCGGCGCCTGGTTCGAGGATCCGGAGACCGCCTACGACATCTCCTTCATCCCGCAGGGCATCGGCGCCGACCTGATCGCCACCATCGAGGGCTTCTCCCGCACCGAGGTCGACGAGTTCGCGGTCCGGTCCCAGGAGCTGGCCGGCGCGGCGCGCGCCGCCGGCCATTTCAAGCGTTCGGTGGTCCCGGTCCGGGATCGCAATGGTCTGACGATCCTGGCCGAGGACGAGTTCATCCGCCCCGGCACCACCGTGGACACGCTGGCCGGGCTCAAGCCGTCGTTCGCGGCGATCGGCGACCTCGGCGGGTTCGACGCGGTGGCGCTGCAGAAGTACCACTGGGTGGAGAAGATCGACCACGTCCACCACGCCGGGAACTCCTCGGGCATCGTTGACGGCGCCGCGCTGGTGTTGGTCGGCAACGAGCAGGCCGGGCAGGCCGCGGGTCTTACGCCGCGGGCCCGCGTCCTGGCGACCGCCGTTTCCGGTGCCGATTCGACGATCATGCTGACCGGCCCGGCGCCGGCGTCGAAGAAGGCGCTGGCCAAGGCCGGGCTGGAGATCGAGGACATCGACCTGGTCGAGATCAACGAGGCGTTCGCCGCCGTGGTGCTGCGGTTCGTGCGGGAGATGGGCGAGGGTCTGCCGTTGGAGAAGGTCAACGTCAACGGCGGCGCGATCGCCATGGGCCACCCGCTGGGCGCCACCGGCGCGATGCTGATCGGCACGATCGTGGACGAGCTGGAACGCAGGGACCTGCGACGCGGTCTGGTCACGTTGTGCGTGGGCGGCGGTATGGGCATTGCCACCATTGTCGAGCGGGTCTGAGGGCGGGTGCGAGGATGAGCGAGCAGAACCACATCGGTTGGGATCGGGACGCCGACGGCGTGGTCACGTTGACCATGGACGCGCCCGGCCAGTCCGCCAACACCATGAACCGGGCCTTCATCGAGGCCCTGGGACCGGTCCTGGACCGGCTGGAGGCCGAGAAGGACGAGATCGCCGGGGTTGTCGTGACCTCGGCCAAGAAGACCTTCTTCGCCGGCGGCGATCTCAATGAGCTGATCCAGGCCCGGCCCGAGGACGCCGCCGACGTCATGGCGCGCAACCTGCAGATCAAGGCCCTGCTTCGGCGGCTGGAGACCTTCGGCAGGCCGGTCGCCGCCGCGATCAACGGCGCGGCGCTCGGCGGCGGCCTGGAGATCGCGCTGTCGACCCACCACCGGGTGGCGCTGGACGTCAAGGGCACGGAGATCGGCTTCCCGGAGGTCACCCTCGGGCTGCTGCCGGGCGCCGGCGGCGTCGTGCGTTCGGTGCGGTTGTTGGGGATCACCGACGCCCTTCTCAAGGTCCTGCTTCAGGGCCAGCGCTACAAGCCGGCCGCGGCACTGGAAATAGGACTCGTCCACGAAGTCGTTGCCACGCCTACGGAACTGCTGGCCGCCGCCAAGGCCTGGGTGCTGGCCAACCCGGAGGCCAAGCAGCCCTGGGACGTGCCCGGCTACCGGATCCCCGGCGGCGACCCGAAGAACCCGAAGTTCGCCGCGAACCTGCCGGCGTTCCCGGCGAACCTGCGCAAGCAGCTCAAGGGCGCGGACTACCCGGCGCCGCGGAACATCCTGGCCGCCGCTGTCGAGGGCGCGCGCCTGGACTTCGACAACGCGATGACCGTCGAGGCCCGCTACTTCGTCGAGCTGGTCACCGGCCAGGTGGCGAAGAACATGACGCAGGCGTTCTTCTTCGACATGCAGAAGGTGACCAACGGCGCTTCGCGTCCGGCCGGCTACGAGCCCTGGACGGCCACGAAGGTCGCGGTCCTGGGCGCGGGCATGATGGGCGCCGGGATCGCCTACGTCTGTGCGCGCGGCGGGATCGAGGTCGTGCTGAAGGACGTCAGCGTCGAGGCGGCCCAGAAGGGCAAGGCGTACTCGGCCGAGCTGCTGGACAAGGCGGTGGCGCGCGGCAAGATGACCCGCGAGGCCGCCGACTCGGTGCTGGCGCGGATCCACCCGACCGCCGACGCCGCCGATACGGCCGGCGCCGACCTGGTCATCGAGGCCGTCTTCGAGTCGCCGGAGTTGAAGGCGAAGGTGTTCGGCGAGATCCAGGACGTCATCGCCCCGGACGCGCTGCTCGGCTCCAACACCTCCACGCTGCCGATCACCGGCCTGGCCCGCGCGGTCAAGCGGCCCGCGGACTTCATCGGCCTGCACTTCTTCTCCCCGGTGGACAAGATGCCGCTGCTGGAGATCATCGTCGGCGAGCAGACCTCGGACGCCGCCATCGCCAAGGCCTTCGATCTGGCCAAGCAGATCAAGAAGACGCCGATCATCGTCAACGACAGCCGCGGCTTCTTCACCTCCCGGGTCATCGGCCGCTTCCTGGACGAGGCGATGGCCATGCTCGACGAGGGCCTGCGCCCGAACTCCATCGAGCAGGCCGGGTCCCAGGCCGGCTACCCGGCGCCGCCGCTGCAGCTGATGGACGAGCTGACGCTGACCCTGCCGCAGAAGATCCGTAACGAGGCGCGCGCCGCGGCCGGCCCGGACTGGGTCGAGCACGGCTCGGGGATCGTCCTCAACCGCATGATCGATGAGTACGGCCGGGGCGGGCGTTCGGCGGGGGCTGGCTTCTACGAGTACGTGGACGGCAAGCGCGCCGGGCTGTGGCCGGGCCTGCGGGAGGCGTTCCCGCCGCACGTCGGGATCCCGTTCCAGGACATGCAGGAGCGGATGCTGTTCGCCGAGGCACTGGACAGCGTTCGCTGCCTCGATGAGGGCGTGCTGCGGTCGGTGGCGGAGGCGAATGTCGGGTCGATTCTCGGGATCGGGTTCCCGGCTTGGACCGGTGGGGTGATCCAGTACATCAATGGTTACGAGGGCGGTGTCACTGGGTTTGTGGCGCGGGCTAAGGAACTGCACGGGAAGTATGGGGAGCGGTTTGCGGTGCCGCAGTCGCTGGTGGAGAAGGCTGAGCGGGGGGAGCGGGTCGAGTAGGGGTGGCGTAGAGCTCTTCTAGTGGTGACAGGCCGCCTAAAGCTTTCGTGAAGGGCGGCCTGTTGCCGATCCCCCTGCTATGAGGTGTGGGTTGCCGCCCATTAGCATGATTGGCATGAGGGGGAGACTGGCTGTGTTGATGGTTACCGGTGCGGTGACCGGTGTGTTGGCGGCGGGTTGTTCGTCGCAGGGCACGGTGGGTTCTGGGGTGGGTACGGGTTCCGGCTTGACCGCGACCGGTAGCGCCGGTGCGCACTCCGCTGCCACTGGTTCGGCGCCGGCCACGTCGCCTTCCTCGGGTTCCGGTTCGGGCTCGGGTTCGGCCCCGCCGAGTGGCGGCGGCCAGCTGCCGGGCGAGGACGCGACGGTGGTGGTGGGCGTCGGCAAGGTCAAGGTCACCATCTACGAGGACTACCGCTGCCCGCCGTGCAAGGCCGTCCACGACCAGCTGCAACCGGTGATCAGCGCCAAGCTCGGGTCCGGCGGCATCCAGGTCGAGTACCACGCGGTCGACGTGGTCGACCACACCGCTGGCGGCACCGGCTCGCTGGCCGCCGCCAACGCTGTCAGCTGCGCCTTCCAGGCCGCCAAGTTCCAGCCCTACCGCGAGGCACTGTTCGCCGCGCAGCCGGACGAGGTCACCGATGCCTTCGCCCAGCCGGACAAGCTGATCAGCATCGCCAAGACCATCCCGGGGCTGGACAGCCCGGCGTTCGAGAGCTGCGTCATCTCCAAGCCGTTCGCGGGCTCGATCGAGAGCACCTACGCCGCGCAGTTCGCCTCGAACAAGATCACTGGCGTGCCGGCGGTGTTCATCAACGGCGCGCAGTGGAGCGTTCCCAGCTCCGGGGACCTGGCGACCGCGTTCACGCAGGCGTTGGCTGCCGCGGGGGCTTGACGCGGGTTGTGCCTCAGCGCAGCCCCTCGAAGAACTCCCCGATATCCGCGGCGAGCACGTCCGGCACCTCCATCGCCGCGAAGTGTCCGCCGCGCGGGAACGTCGTCCAGCGCTGCACCTGATACAGCCGCTCGTACCACGAGCGCGGCACCTGGCCTTCGGACACGAACTCGTTCGCGAACACCGCCATCGCCGTCGGCACGCGTACCCGGTCCTGCGGGCCGATCGGCGAGCCGTGCCAGCGGTTGTCGTAGTAGTCGCGCATCGATGTGGTGATCGACTCCGTCACCCACCAGATGGTGAGCATGGTCAGCAGGGCGTCGCGGTGGAAGGCGGCGTCCAGGTCGCCGTTGCTGGCGGACCACGAGCGCCACTTGTCGAGCACCCATGCGGCCAGGCCGGCGGGGGAGTCGTTCAGTGCGTAGCCGAGGGTTTGGGGGCGGGTCGATTGCACGGCGCTGTAGCCGCGTTCGGTTGAGTCCCAGCGCTCCACCTGCGCGAGGTACGCCTGTTCCTCGGGCGTGAGTGGTGGTGTGTCGGGGCCGGTGTAGGGGGTCAGTTCCGGTGTGCTCAGGTGGATCCCGATCACGCGCGCGGGTTCCAGCAGTGCCATGTGCGTGGCGATGCCCGAGCCGAAGTCGCTGCCGCCCGCGCCGTATCGTTCGTAGCCGAGGCCCTGCATGAGTTGGTGCCACATGCCGGCGACGTGCCGTCGGTCGACCCCGGCGTGGGGCGGCCGTTGGGAGAAGGCGTAGCCGGGGAGTGAGGGCACTACCAGGTCGAAGCGGTCGCCGAGGCGGTCCACCAGGCCCAGCAGCTCGGTGAAGGTGCTCGGCCAGCCGTGGGTCAGGATCAGCGGGATCCGGTCGCCGGTGCCGCGGTGGTGCACGAAGTGGATTCGCGCGCCGTCGATCTCGGCGGTGAAGTGGCGGTACCTGTTGAGCTCGCGCTCCGCGGTGCGCCAGTCGTACCCGTCGGCCCAGTACGCCAGCAGCTCCCGCAGGTACTCCACATCGACGCCCTGGCTCCAGGCCTTGCCGGGCGCCGGGTCCGGCCACCGGGTCCGGCCGATGCGCTCCCGTAGGTCGTTCAGGACGGCGTCCGGCACGGACACGGTGAAAGGGGTTACGCGCATCTGCCTATGGTGTCAGGCGGTGGTTGCTAATCAGTGCAGTAAGGGCTCTGGTTCGAGGCGCTGAGGCTGACCAGCTTCCACTTGCTGCTGTCCGGCAGGATGCTCACCATCAGGCACGCGTGCTGGGCGACGGCGTCCTTGGCCGCGCGGTTGACGTACTCCATACTCACGCCCTCCCCGAGCAGGCACAGGATCCCGCCGCACAGTACGACCACGGCCGCGTGCAGGGCGACGGTGCTCAGGATCGGGTGGTCGGTGAGGGTGCTGGCCAGGGTCTTGGTGTCGCCGCGGGAGACGAAGCGTTCGCAAGGGGGCGTGCCGCAGACCTTGGTCGCGTCGTGGGAGGGCGTGGCTGAGGCGACTGCGGATGTGCCGCCGGAACTGGACGAAGAGGAGGAGCCCGAGTCGGCTGTGGACTTGCACGCTGCGGCGAAGAGCATCAGCAGCGTCAGGATCAGCGCCAGGCCCGTACGGCCTCGGACATTCGTGTGGTCGGCCATGATTCCCCCACTGTTGTACGTAAAGGCCTGATGTACTTACCGGCCCTTTTCCACACTAGCGCGACGTCGCCGACTGTTCCCGTGGCGATTCGGGCGAGAGACGGGGTCCGGTGCCACGTCATTCGGCGTGCAGGACGAAGAACAGGAAGCACAAGAACGCCGAGCGGTCCGCCCTGATCTCGTCCGGGAACAGCTCGCGGGCCCGCGGTCCCGGCGGCGGCTCGCTGATGACGGAGATGCCGAAGCCCGCGGCGGTGAAGGCGTCGGTCATGGCGTGCAGGGGACGGTGCCAGAATTTCATCAGGGCATTGTGACCGCCGAAGCCCCACTGCTCGGACCGCTCGCGCGTCGCGAAGTAGTCGGCCTCCGGGTCCATCAGGGTCGTCACGAGTGGGTGGTCCACCGCCACGATCAGCCGCCCGCCGGGCCGCAGCACCCGCCGCAGCTCCGCCAGCGGGGCCGACCAGTCCCGCAGGTAGTGCAGGACCAGGCACGCGACCGCGTCGTCGAACGAGTCGTCAGCGAAGGGCAGTGGCTCGCTCAGGTCGGCCAGCCGCAGGTCCGCATCCGCGCCGAGCCGCGTGCGGGCCAGTTCGAGCATCTGGACGCTGGAATCCATGCCCGTCACGACGGCGCCGCGCTCCCGCAACGCCGCGGACAGCGGCCCGGCCCCGCACCCGACGTCCAGCACCCGCCTGCCCGCCACATCCCCGGCGAGGTCCAGCATCGCCGGACGGGTGTAGTGGCCGTTGATGAGGTTGGACTCGGTCTCGGCGGCGTAGGCCTCGGCGAAGCTGTCGTAGTCGTTGAACGGCATGAGGTGATCTTGCCCTAACCCCGAAAATAGTCCCGAATCAACTGCTCCACCGTCAGCGAGGCCCCCAGCGCCGCCGCGCCGGCCAGCACCGCGCCGCTCCCCAGGGCCGAGGTTTCCAGCCGAGGCGGGTACGGCAGGCGCATCGCGAGGCGTTCGGCCACCGGGGTCAGGAGCAGGTCGCCGTTCAGGCCGATCCCGCCGCCGAGCACGACCAGCTCCACGTCCACCACCGCCGAGGCCACGGCCACGTAGTTGGTGATCCGGCGGGCCTCTTCGTCCACCACGTCCAGCGCCGCGGTGTCGTCGGCGCGGGCCAGCTCGAAGACACGCTCCATCGTCAGGTCCTGCTCGCCCGGGAGCTTGGCCGCCGCGTACTGCAGGATCGCCACGGCGCAGGGGTCGATCGCGGTCGGCACGTCGGGTTCGGGGCCGTGGGGGGTGTCGACGTACTCGGGTTCGAAGGCGCTGTCCAGCTCGCCGGCGGCGCCCTTGAAGCCGCGGACCAGGTTGCCGCCGAGGACCAGGCCGGCGCCGACACCGGTGCCGATGGACAGGAACAGGAAGCTGTCGGCGGTGCCGCCGCTGCCGCGGGCGTATTCGCCGTGGGCGGCCAGGTTGATGTCGTTCTCGACCGTCACCGGGATCTGAAGGGCGGCGCTGAACTTCTCGCGCGCGGCCCAGCCCTGCATGCCGGGGACGTTGGCCGCCTCCCAGACGCTGCCGTCGTGCCGGTCCACCACACCGGGGACGCCGACCACCGCGTGCTTCACCGCCTCCGGGGCGATCTCGGCGGCGGCGGCCAGCTCGCGGGCCAGCACCACCGCGGCGCCGATCATGCTGTCGGCGTCCAGGCCGTCGACCTCGGCGTCGCGGCGTACCACCTCGGCGCCGTCCAGGCCGACCAGGGCGGCGCGCAGGTGGCGGGCGCCGACGTCGAAGGCGACCGCGTAGGCCGCCTCGGGGCGCGGCTTGAAGAACACCGCGCCGTAGGTGAAGCCGCGGGAGGCGTCGGCCGTTTCGACGACCAGGCCGATCTGCAGCAGGTCCTCCAGCACGGCGGAGACCGTGGGCTTGGAGATGCCGGTGGCGCGGGAGATCTCGGCACGGGAGATCGGGGCGTGCTGCTCGATCACGCGCCACACTGTGCGCAGGTTCAGCTCGCGGACCGTGGCGGAGGTGGCCGGGGTGGGCCGGGCGCCGGGTGGGTTCATCGCCCCAGGATAGGGACGGGTCTCAGGCTGGTCGCTCATGCCTCGCTCTTGCGTTCTCAGTCCTCGCCGGCCGATGCCGCCGCCCGGATGTCCGCCGGGGTTCCGGGGACGAGTTCGAGGTCGTCGATCCAGGCGGCATCTGCTGAGTAAACAGCACGGAACGGCCTGCCGACCAGACGGGGGTCACGCGCTTGCAGGTAGCGCAGTTCGAAGTAGCGGCCCGCGCCCGCTTCCTCGGTGACGCCGTCCACCACGATCTTGCCGTTGGTGGTGGACATCACCGGGCCGCGGACGGTGCGGGCCAGGCCCGGCAGGGTGCTGTAGGCGTCGCGGAAGATGGCGGCGGCGCGGGCCAGCGGGATCTTGAAGTAGTCGCGCGGGCCGGTGTCGCGGGCCACGAACATGTAGTACGGGACGGCGCCCGCGCGCTGTTCGGCGCGCCACAGCCGGGCCCACGCCGCGGCGTCGTCGTTGACCCGGCCGATGACCGGGGCCTGGCAGTAGACGACCGCGCCGGTGTCGCGGATCCGGGCCAGCGCGGTGCGGGCGATGGCCGGCTCCAGCTCGACCGGGTGGCTCAGGTGCGCCATCAGCGCCGGGGTCTTGCCGGCCTCGGCGATCTGCTCGAACAGCCGCAAGGTGGCGTCGGCGTCGTGGTCGGTGACATAGCGGTGCGGCCAGCTGGCCACCGACTTGGTGCCGATCCGTACGGTCTGCAGCGATTCCACGGCCAGGAACGGCTCCAGGTGCTGCCGGAGCCGCTCGGCGGTCATCACCATCGGGTCGCCGCCGGTGACCAGCACGTCGGTGATCTCCGGGTGCCGTCGCAGGTATTCGACGGCGCGTGAGGGTTCGGGGGCGGCGAACCGCAGTTCCGGCTCGCCGACGAACTGGGCCCAGCGGAAACAGTAGGTGCAGTAGGCGTGGCAGGTCTGGCCCGCCGCGGGGAAGTACAGCAGGGTCTGGTCGTACTTGTGTTGTGTGCCGGGCACCGGGCCGGAGGCGTCCTGCGGGACGTTCAAGTCCTGCTGGTGCTCCGGATGCGGGTTCAGACCGGCCCGGATGCTCGCGATCGCCCGGGCCAGCTCGCCCGGGTCGCCGCCGTCGCGGGCCGTGGTGAGTAGCTGTTCGTCGGCCGGGGACAACATGCCCGGCTGCGGGAAGAACAAGTGGAAGATCGGGTCGGAATGTGGTTCCGACCAGTCGATCAGTTCGTTGAGAACATATTCGTTGACCCGGAACGGCAGGACCAGCGAGAACAAGCGGACGCTCTCGCGGAGCCGGGATCGGAGTCCGTACTTCGTGGCGATCTCGTCGAGCCGGTTCGGGCCCAGGGCCTGGAACCGGTCGGCGACGGGACGGCCACCGGTGGTGTGCTGCACGCCCTGACGCTACCTGACGCCGGGGACGGATGGATCCGAGGTTCGAAGCAGGAGATAGGCCGTGTCGGGGATCTCCCCGTAGACCCGGCGGAAGGCGGAGTCCAGCACGGCCCCGACCTGGTCCCGGTCGGCGGTCTCCAGCCGGCACGAGCGGCCGTCGTTCGCCGCCAGCACCTCGCCGACCGAGCGCCGCAGGAAGCGCTCGACGCGGCGGGAGGCGACGTAGCGGCGGCCGTCTTCCAGGTCGACGAAGCGGACCAGGTAGGTGCGCTCGATGTTGTCGTCGGTCACCGTGACCGGGGTCAGCGCCTGGTGCGGCGCGGCGGCGTGCCAGACGGCCTGGAACCGGTTGTTGACGAAGGATCCCAGCGGGCTGTCGACCATCACCTCCAGCTGTTCGGCGCGGCCGGACAGCTTGCCCACCGGGTAGAACGACACCAGCGCGCGGTCGTCCCAGCGGTACATCGTGACGTCCGGACCGGAGGAGTACAGCCGCACCTGGAAGTCGGCGGCCGAGCCGAGCGCGCGCGGGCCGCCCTCCTGCTCGAAGGAGCGGTGCAGCCGGGTGATCGTCTCCAGGTTCCGCTCCAGCATCGGGCCGAGTTCGTCGGCCCGGCCCAGCTCCAGGTCGCGCTGCTCGGCGGCCAGGGTGGTCGGGTTGATCAGCAGGACCCTGATGGACACCCCGCGCGCCACGGCCTCGCGGACCACTGCCTGGAACCGCGCCGCGTGCGGCTCGGCCAGCAGGTTGGAGTAGGTGTCCAGGATCCGGATCACGCTGTTCGCCCGCCCGGCGTTGGCCAGGAACTGCGAGTAGTCCAGTTCGGCGTGTTCCCGGACGCCGCCCTGCCCGGCGCGCTCGATGATCGGGGTGATGACGTAGATGGTGAAGACCGCGCCGATCAGGTCCGCGGCGGTGTTCAGCGCGAAGTTCGGCCAGTACGGCGCGACGGTGCGGCCGATCCAGCCCAGGGTGAGGATCGCGGCCAGACCCACGACCAGCCCGGTGATCCAGCGCGGGTCCGGGGCGCGGCGGCGCAGCCGGGGCAGCGGCCGCAGCCGGCGGATCAGAGATATGCGACGCGACCGGGACGACTCAAGGCGCGGGTATGCGCGCGGGCCGCGCCGGCCGCGTCGGTCCTCCTGATCAGAGCGTCCCCGCTCCCCGAAATCCATGGTGCCGAAGGCTACTGGTGATGATCGAGTTCTGCCAGGGCTCGCAGGTCACCCATGAGCTCGCGGGGCTACCGCCCCGGTCGCCAGGGCAGCGGCCAGTCTTTTCCTCGCAATGCGGCATCGGTCCCACCGTCACAGAACACGACCGAGCCGACGAGGAAGGAGGCCTGGTCCGACAACAGGAACGCGGCGGTGGCCGCGACTTCCTCCGGGCGCCCCGGTCGGCCGGCCGGGATGGTCTTCTCGAAGGCGGCCATGGCCTCGGCGGTGAGCCCGTCGGTGCGGGCGGCCTGGGTCATCGGGGTGTCGATCATGCCGGGGGCGACGGCGTTCAGCCGGACGCCGTCGCCGATCCAGTCGGCGGCGCGGGTGCGGGTGTACCAGGCCAGTGCGGCTTTGGTGGCCGGGTAGGTCGGGATCGCGCTGGGGCCGCCGAGGGCGTCGGCCAGGGCGCGGGCCCGCGGTTCGTCGCCGGCCAGACAGGCTTCGGCGACGTCGGTCGACCAGTCGGGCTGGCAGGTGATGGAGTTCGAGGACGGCAGGACGACCGCGCTGCTTCCGGCCGCCTTCAACGCCGGGCGCAGACCCTCCAGGAGCGTGATCGCGCCGAAGTAGTTGACCGAGACCAGCAGCGAGCCGGGGCGGCCGGTGGCCGGGCCCAGGCCCGCGAAGGGGAGCAGGCCGTCCAGGCGGCCGTGACAGAGTTCTGTGACGGCGGCGACCGCGTCGGCCCGGCCTTCGGCCGTGCCCAGATCGGCGTCGACGTCGGCCCCGGCCAGATCCACGCCGATCACCCGGTGGCCCTCGTCGACCAGCCAGGTGGCCAGGGTCGCGCCGATGCCGGAGGCGGCGCCGGTGACGGCTATGGTGGCCATGGCGTGCAGCGTAGGCCGAAGCGGTGCGGAATGTAAGAGTGCTCATTGAGTGCTCATCGGTTATGAGAGCACTCATTGGTTGAGAGCTCAGCGCCTCTGGCATCTTGGCGGGCGCCGTTCTATGGTCCGCGCCGTGACGACGTCAGCGGCGATTCCGAACGAATCGGGCACCGGGGTGCCTGATGTCCTGGCTCCGGCGGCCCTCGGCCCGGTCCGGCTCCGCAACCGCGTGATCAAGTCCGCGACGTTCGAAGGCGCCACTCCCGAGGCCCTGGTGACCGACCGGCTCATCGCCTACCATCGCCGCCCGGCCGCCGGCGGCGTGGGCATGACCACGGTCGCCTACCTCGCGGTGTCCCCGGAGGGCCGCACCGAACGCCGCCAGATCCACTGGCGTCCCGAAGCCGTGCCGGGACTGCGCACGCTGACCGACGCCGTCCACGCCGAGGGCGCGGCGGTCGCGGCGCAGATCGGCCACGCCGGACCCGTGGCCGACGCGCGCTCGAACCGGGCCACGGCCTTGTCCTGCTCGCCGATGCTGAGCCCGCTCAGCTTCCGGCGTACCCGCGCCGCGACCGCCGCCGACATCGGGCGGATCACCGCCGACCACGCCCGGGCCGCTCGCCTGGCGATCGAATCAGGGTTCGACAGCGTCGAGATCCACCTCGGCCACAACTACTTCGCCAGCGCCTTCCTGTCGCCCCGGCTGAACAAACGCGACGACGAGTACGGCGGCTCGCTCGCCAACCGCGCCAAGGTCGCGCTCGGCCTGGCCCGCGCGGTGCGGGCCGAGGTCGGCGACCGGATCGCGGTCACCGCGAAGCTGAACATGGAGGACGGCTATCGCGGCGGGCTGCGCATCGAGGACAGTCTTCAGGTCGCTCAGTGGCTGCAGGAGGACGGCACATTGGACGCCCTGGAACTGACCGCCGGCAGTTCCCTGATGAACCCGATGTATCTGTTCACCGGCGATGCGCCGGTGCGGGAGTTCGCGGCGCAGTTCCCGCCCTTGCAACGGCTCGGGATCCGCCTGTTCGGTAAGAAGTTTCTGCGTTCCTACCCGTATCAGGACACATATCTGATGGAGCGTGCGCAGCGGTTCCGGGCCGAACTCACGATGCCGCTCATCCTGCTCGGCGGCATCACCACGCGGGCCACGATGGACCGGGCCATGGCCGCCGGTTTCCAGTACGTCGCGATGGGCCGTGCGCTGCTGCGCGAGCCGGACCTGATAAACCGCATCGCGGCGGACGCTGCCACGCCGTCGCTGTGTATTCACTGCAACCGTTGCATGCCGACGATATACACCGGGACTCGGTGCCCTGAGATACCTTGACGGCTTCCCGGCCCGGCCGTCCCGGGCGCGTCATCCGATTGATCTTTCAACGTGCGGCGGAAGAGCCGCACGATCCCGGCCGGCAGGCACGCTCAGCTTCCCCCGAACGGCGCATGGCGGCTCGCCACCCCCGGCCGCCCGGGAGCCAGGATGGCGGAGGTGTTCGAACACCAGGCGTCGCCTCGGGTCGGCGGGTTCTCCCGCCGCGACGGCGCTTTCTGATCCCCCGGAGGGGGAGTCATGTTCTCTCGTCGAATCGCTTCCCGGATCGGCGTCGGATTCGGTGCCCTCGCGCTGGCGAGCGCCCCGCTGGCCGCCTACGCGGCCGACACGCAGATGCCGGCCAAGGCCGCCGCCTCCTGTAGCAACCAGGGCTGCAACGGCAAGGATCCGCAGGCCACCGGCTGCTCGCAGACCTACCAGGCCCGCAACATCCGGACCGCGTCGATCATGAGCAACGGCAAGCAGGTCGGCTGGGTCGAGCTGCGCTGGTCGCCGTACTGCGGCAACAATTGGGCCCGGGTGGTCTCCACCGCCGGCTCGGCCAACGTGGCCGCGACCGCCACCCGCTCCGACGGCGCCAAGATGTCGGCGTCCGGCAAGGGCACCGTGGTCTGGACCCCGATGATCTTCGGCCGCGACCTGTGCGTCTCGGCGACCGGGACCATCAACGGGGCCACCGCGACCACCTCCTGCGGATGACGGCGCGGCCGACCGGGCAGATGATGGAGACGGTACCGGCCAAGCGGTGTCACTGCGCGTAGCCGGCAGCAGGACCTGTCCCCTCCCAGAAGCGGGGCGGGCCGCACGACATTGGCGGCCCGCCCGCACTCTTCTGGCGGCAGAGCGGCAGAGCGGCAGAGTGTCAAACCAGGTCGAGCAGCTCCGTCAGGGAACTGATCGCCGGCACGCCGGCCTCGTTCGGCGCCGCATCGCCGTCCCGCAGCATCGCGCGCCCCTGATATCCCAGCGCGACGGCGGCCGCGACCAGTTCCGGGGAGTCGTCCACGAACAGGCAGTCGCCCGGGGCCAGGCCGAGGGCTTCGCTGGCGTGGTGGTACATCCTCGGGTCCGGCTTCTGACAGCCCAGCACCGCCGAGATCGCGTAGGCGTCGAAGAAGCCGCCCAGGCCCAGGGCGTCGTGCAGATCGGGCAGGGTCGGCCAGGCGTCGGAGACGACGGCCATCGGCACGCCGCGGGCACGCAGCGCCGTCAGCGTCGGGATCACGTCGGGGAACGTTTCCAGGACGGCGGTCGGCGGGATGTCGCGAACCAGCGCGGCCAGCAGTTCCGGCGACGCCTCGACGCCGATGTGCTCCAGCATCGCGCGGTGGTAACCGTTGAGTTCCGGGGTGGTGGTCGCGGCGGCCATGACGCGGTCGCCTTCGCGGACCGCCTCGGCCAGATCCTCGTCGGTCACGTGCCGAACGTGTGCTTTCACCGTCGCCTCGAAGTCGGCACGGGGATTCCAGCGGCCGCCGATGGGCCGCATCAGGACGCCGCCGGAGTCGAGCAGAAGCGCTTTGGGAGTCTGAGTCACAGCCCTGATAGTAGATCGCCGTACCGCGCGACCTGCTCCAAAGCCCGCGCCGGCGGGAACCGCAGATCCTCAGGCTGCTTCGCCGCCGCCAACTGCTCCCACGTCACCGGGGCCGACACCGCCGGCTGCGGTGTGGCGCGCAGCGAGTACGGCGCGATCGTGGTCTTGGCGTGGGTGTTCTGCGACCAGTCCACGAACACCTTCCCGGGCCGCTCGGCCTTGGCCATGCTCGACACCACCAGATCGCGGTGCGTGCCCTCCAACGCCCGGGCGATGGTGTGCGCGAGTTCGCGGGCCTGCTCGCCCGGGACGTCGGTCAGCGGCGCGTACAGGTGCAGCCCCTTGGCGCCGGAGGTCTTCGCGGACAGCTCCAAACCGTGCGCGGACAACAGATCGCGGGCGGCCAGCGCGACCCGGACGCAGTCCACGACCGTGGCCGGCGCCCCCGGATCCAGGTCCAGCACCAGCAGATCGTGGTGCGCCTGGTCGGACACCCGCCACTGCGGGACGTGGAACTCGATCGCCGCCAGGTTCGCCGCCCACATCAGCGAGGCCAGGCCGTCGATCAGGACGTACTGGACCTTCTTGCCGGAGCTGCTGGCCGCGATGTCCGCGGTGCGGACCCAGGACGGCCGGTGCGCGGGCGCGTGCTTGGCGAAGAACCCTGAGGCGTCCACGCCGTCCGGGTAGCGGATGAACGTCACCGGCCGGTCGGTCAGGTGCGGCAGCATCACCGGCGCGATCCGGGCGTAGTAGTCGAGGATCTCGCCCTTGGTGAAGCCGGCTTCGGGATAGAGGACCTTGTCGAGGTTGCTCAGCTTCACCGCCCGGCCCTCGATCTCAATGGTCTGCGACGCCTGCCCCTCAGGACTCACGGACCACCTCCGCGGCGTCCTTGTCGGGCCGGATCCCCTTGAAGACGGGGTGTCGCAGCCGGCCCTTCGACGTCCACTCGCCGAACGTCACCTCGGCCACCACCACCGGCTCGACCCAGGTGGCCACCCGCGCGTCGACGACGTCCACGGCCGTCGCGAACGGGCTGTCCGGCACCGCCAGTTCCGCCAACGCCTCCAGCAGGACCCGGCGATCGTGTTCGGTGAAGCCGCTGCCCACCTTGCCGACGTAGCGCAGCCGGCCGGCGTCGTCCGGCACTCCTAGCAGCAGCGCGCCGATCTGTGTTTGTCGACCGATCTGTGTTTGTTGTTGGTATCCCCGGGTGCGGCGACCGGCGGCGTCCTGACTCTTCAGCGGGGTGAAGCCGCCGATGACCGCGGACTGCGAGTCGGTCAGCTTGATCTTGCGCCACGCCGGCGAGCGCGTCCCGGGCTGGTAGGAGGAGTCCAGGCGCTTGGCCACCACGCCTTCCAGCCCGGCGGCGCGCGCCGCGGCGAGCACGTCGGCGACCGGGGTGTCGGGGAACGTCGGCGGGGTCTGCCAGTGCGGTCCGGACAGTTCCAGGGACTCCAGGAGCTCGCGGCGGTCTTTGTAGGGGAGGTCCAGGGTGGAGCGGCCGTCCAGATGGAGCAGGTCGAAGATCAAGTAAGAGGCCGGATTCGTCCGGGACAGCCGGACCGCTTCCGATCCGCGGGTGCCGAAACGGGTCTGGAGCGCGCCGAAGCTGACCTTGCCGGCGTCGTCCAGGGCGATGATCTCGCCGTCGAGCAGGAGGTGTGCGCTGCTGACCGTCTTGGCCAGGGCCTTGATCTCGGGGTAGGTGTCGGTGAGGTCGTTGCCGTTGCGGGAGCGCAGCCTGGCCCGGCCGCCCTCGATGCGGCACAGGGCCCTGATCCCGTCCCACTTGAACTCGGTGGCCCAGCCGGTGCCGGCACCGATACCGGCTGGGCCACCGATGCCGGTGCCGGTGCCGGTGCCGGTCGGGGCGGTGCCGGGGATCGCGAGCATCGGCCGCAGGTCGTCAGGGACGGCTGCGAAGTCAGAGTCCTGACCCTTCTCGCGGTGGATCATCCAGTCCGCGCCGCCGGTGCGGAACAGGGTGTAGCGACCGGAAAGGCGTTCGCCCGCCAGTTCGACTTTGACCTCGTCGTCGGTCCATTTCTCCGGGGTGTAGGTGCCGCGGTCATAGGTGGCGACGGTTCCCGCGCCGTATTCGCCGGCCGGGATGCGTCCGGTGAAGTCGGCGTATTCGACCGGATGGTCCTCGGTGCGCACGGCGCGGTGATTGCGCCTGGGATCGGTGGGGACGCCTTTGGGCAGCGCCCAGGAGACCAGGACGCCGTCGTGTTCCAGGCGGAAGTCCCAGTGCAGGGCGGTGGCGCGGTGTTCCTGGACCACGAAGATCGGCTGGCGGTTCTTTCCGCTTCGCGCGCGCTTGCCCGGCGCCGCCCGGGGAACCGGCTCGGGGGTGCGTGCCGCGTCGCGCTTGGCGCGGTACTCGCGCAGCCGGTCTCCCGGCACCGGGGGAGGAGGCGCGGCGGGGGGCACCGTTCCATGACATCCCGGGCCCGGCCGGGGTGCGAGTCCGGATGATCCGAATTAGCGTCGGGGCATGCGGGCGATCTGGAGCGGCGTCATCTCCTTCGGCATGGTGACGGTGCCGGTGAAGATGTTCGGCGCGACCGAGGAGAAGCGGGTCGCGTTCCACCAGGTGCACGCCGCCGACGGCGGCCGGGTGCGGCAGAAGCGGGTCTGCGAACTGGACGGCGCCGAGGTGCCGACGGCCGACATCGCCAAGGGGTACCAGCTGCCGGACGGGGACGTGGTGGTGCTCACCGCCACGGACTTCGAAGGGCTGCCGGAGGCGATCGCGAAGACCATCTCGGTCGAGGCGTTCGTGCCGGAGGAGCAGATCGACCCGATCATGTATTCGAAGTCGTACTACCTGGCGCCGGACAAACTGGGCGTGCGCCCCTACGCGCTGCTGCGCGACGCGATGGCCGCCTCCGGGCGGGTGGCGGTGGTGCGGTTCGCGATGCGGGAGCGGGAGAGCCTGGCCGCGCTGCGGGTGCGCGACGACGTGCTCACGCTGGAGACCATGCTGTGGGCCGACGAGATCCGCAAGCCCGACTTCGACTTCCTGGACTCCAAGGTCGAGCCGAAGACCGCCGAGCTGAAGATGGCCGAACTGCTGATCGACTCGCTCAGCGCCGACTTCAACCCCGAGGACTACCACGACAACTACCGCGAGGCGCTGGAGGAGATCATCGAGGCGAAGGTCGCCGGCCGCGAGGTGGTGACCCCGCCGGCGCCGGCCGAGGGCGGGGCGCAGGTGATCGATCTGATGGCGGCGCTGAAGGCGAGTGTGGAGGCGGCGAAGAAGACGCGCGGGGCGGGGGAGGAGAAGGCTGAGAAGCCGGCGGCGAAGAAGAGCACTGCGAAGAAGACAGCTGCGAAGAAGGCCGCGACACCCGCGCGCGCGGCGAAGGGGGCGCGAGGCGAGACGAAGACCACGGATCTGCACAAGCCCGCGCGTAAGAAGCCCGCTACCAAGTCGACGTCTACCCGCCGCAGCGCCTGAGCCGCTCTTGGTCTCAGAGCGTGAGCGGAGCTCTTGCCTCAGAGTGCGAGGCGGGCTCTTGCTTCAGAGTGCGAGGCGGGCTCTTGCTTCAGAGCGCAGGCGGCCTCTTTGCTTCAGAGTCTGCTTCAGAGCGCGAGCCGGGCCGCATCTCGGTGATGGCTTCGTCATCCGCTTCGGGGGCGGTACTCGGGTCGGGTCGAAAGGTGTGAACCGCATTAGGGCACGACCATCAGCCGCCCGATGCTCTCATCCGGCGTGGGCGATCACCAGCGCGACCGCGGCGTCGAGGCCGCCGGGGACGGCGTTGGAGCCGGCGTTGGAGTCGGCGGCGCGCGCGGCGCGGGCCGCCGCCACGACACCGCCGTCCAGGACGACCGCGGCCGGCCGGTGGGCGAGCAGCGCCGACAGCACCTCCTGGGCCGGCGGTGCCAGCTCGGAGCCGCCCAGCGCGAGCTCGGCGAGGATCAGGGCCGACATGGTCCAGTCCAGGCCCGGCGGACCCTGGCGGGTGTTCACCCAGTCGATGACGACCGGGCCTTCGGACGTATGGATCACGTTCAGGGGATGCAGGTCGAGGTGCAGGATGGCCGTCCCGGGTTCCCCCGCCGCGCCATCGGGGAGCGGAACGGCGTGCAGCCTGGCGAGAAGGTCGGCCAGGATCATCCCGACCTCGGCGGTGCCGACCTCCCCGGCCTGTGCCGCGTCCATCAACGTCGGCCCGGTCACCCGCCGCATCACCAGGTCGGTGGACGCCTCGTCGCCGGCGGGGCGGATCTCGGGCACCGGGTAGCCGTGGGGGTGCAGGTGGGCCATGACCGCGGCTTCCCGCGACTGGGAGCGGCCGTCGCGGTTGCGGCGCAGGACCCAGGAACCGTCGAGCGCGTAGACGTCCGCGTCGCGTCCGGAACCGATGAGTTCGCCGATCATCACGGACCAACGGTAGCGGCCGGGCGGGGGCTGAGGCTCCCCGCCGGCGCGGCGACGAGACCGCCGGCGACCGAGGCCGGCCTCAGCTCCAGTCGAAAGTCAGCAGCGCGAGCCGCTCGACAGGCTCGAAGAACAGCAGAATCGAGTCGGCGCCGCTACGCCGGTAGTGCCAGCCCGGCACCGAGGCCACGAATCGGAACGGATTCCCGGCGGGGCTCACGGGCCACGCGATCTGGTCGTCGTGCCCGATGTCGAACAGATCGGGCTGAACCCAATTGCCGTGCGCATCCGCCTCGCCGCCGAGCTGCTCCAGGAAGGCCACGGCATCAGCCCCGTCGAACAGCGGAGAGCCGTCCTCGCTGCGCATAAGAAGAATGCCCTCACGCCGGAAGGCGTCCCGGTGCGCCAGGTAACTGCGCCCCTCGGACTCGCAGTGCTCGTGGAGCTGCGCACGGAACTCAGGCCAGGGATCGGGCAGTTCCTCGGGGGTCGTCGCCCGCGCGAAGTAGCGCCAGTCACCGAGCAGCCGGTAGCGGTCGCCCTCCATCGAGAACCCGAGCCAGTTGGATTTCTGCAACGGCGAGTGGAAGGCTTCCGTGTGGTCGCCGAGGTAGCCCTCAGCCGGCTCCAACGGACTGACCAGATGAATCCACCCACGCCAGGCCGGGTCCACCCCGGCGAGATCGATCGAGACCAACGGGTGCAAGTGCTTCGCCAGCCCGGCCTGGTCGGCGACGAACACCTCCGCGGGCTCGGGGTAGACCCGCAACCCCGCCCCGGCAGCCATGACGTCTTCCTGCATCGTGAACCTCCATCGCGGCCCCGGTATTCGGCCGAGGCCGCCGGGTATGTAGATCGATCGAGGGACAGTCAACCTTCCCCATCGGACACTCTGGTAGCCGCCAACTTAAGCGGCAGTGCGACGTGACTTGATAGTCACTCCGCCGCTCGGCACGGAGATCGCGAGCCTGCTCCTGGCCGCGTGCCTCCTGACACTAGATGTCAGTGAACCTCCACCATGCTGGGCCCAACTCCCCACGGAAGGGCTCGCTCATGACGGACACCCTGGCCGAACCGCAGGCGGACTCCGGCTCCCAGACGGACCCGGGCACCGACGGTCGCCACGACTTCGACTTCGCCTTCGGACGGTGGCGCAACAAGCTCCGGAAGCTCGTCGACACCACCGACCCCGAGTGCACCGAGTGGGTGGAGTTCGAGGTGGTCGGCGAGATGCGGCCGATCCTGGGCGGACTGGGCAATTTCGACACGTTCGTGCCCGTCGGCCTGCCCGAAGAGGACCGTTTCGAGGGCGCGACGCTGCGCCTGTTCGATCCGGCGACCAGGCTGTGGCGGATCTGGTGGATGTCCTCGCGACACCCCGGCGGCATCGACGTTCCCGTCGAGGGACGGTTCGAGAACGGGCGCGGGCAGTTCTTCTGCGAAGAGGAGATCGGCGGGCGGCCGGCGATCGTCCGCTACGAGTGGTTCGACCTCGCACCCGGCTCCACACGGTTCGAGCAGGCGTTCTCATTCGACGGGGGCGAAACGTGGGCGGTGAACTGGATCACGACCGGGACTCGTGAGGACGACGCCTCGGCGGATGTCGCATAGTACGAATCCCGACAACGCGTCTCGAAGAGGAGGGAGCGGGTCTTCCAACGACCCGGCGGTTGAGGGTGGGAACCTGGCGAACATGTCGGGGCGTACCTTCGGCGATTTCTACCGACCATCCAGTCGTCTCGTCACCGCGTCGAATGACGGCCAAGGAGGACCTTCGCGCAGCAAGCGCAGGAATCCCTCCCCGAATCGTCTCCCGTTCGGAAACTGGTCGCCAAGCTCCCAGCGCCACGCTGCGAGCATCGCGAGGACGAGCTGTCGGCACTCGTCCAGCAGCCCTTGGTCGACGTTCGGGTAGTGCTCGCCGACCGCCTCGGGAGCATGGGCGAGGTCGAACTCGACGGGTCCGCGGCAGCATGTCTCAAGGTCGATGAACAACGGGCCGTCCTTCGTGCTGAGCACATTGCCCGACCACGGCTCGCCGTGAAGTAGTTGCTCCACGGCGCCGCGACCCTCGATCGCCTTGCGCAGGCTTCCCAGCCTGGCGCTGAGGAACACGCGGTCCGTGTCGGCGAGCTCCGGTGAGAGATCCGGGTTGGCGACGATTTGCTCCGCCTCCGCGATCCGGTCCGTGAACCGCGGGCTCGGCACGTCGACCTCGCGCATGCCGGCGTGCAGCCGCTCCAGCGCCTTGGCGTAGTCGGCTGGTGAGACGTGAGGCGTCACGGGCTCGTAGTAAGTCCACAGCGTCACTGTGAAGCCATCGCGCGTATACACGCGCGGGTCCACCCGAGGCTCCAAGGGACACACCGGGCCGCCGGCCTCGGTGAGTCGCTGAGCGAGCTCGATTTCGAACTGTGCAACCTCTTGTCCTACCGGGGCGACCCGGGCGAACACGGTGCATGGAGTAAGCCGCAGTGCCAGCTTGTTCGAGTTCTGCAGGACGATTGCGTCGTCGGTTGGCAGGTCGAGCGATGCGGCGACCGAAATCGCAGCCGTGATCGCACGTGCGATGTCGGACTTCTCCATCCCCGGACCTTGGCATCGATGAGCGAGGGCGGGCTAGTGAATTTGTGGCCGCCAGGTACCAACTGTCGTGTCCGGCACACCAGTCGCGACAGCACCATCAGCACCGTCTCGCCACCCAAAAACTGGGACTCGCCAGCTACGGCTGGTAGTCACACCCACTGCGATCCGGGGTGTAGGCGCTCACCGGTTGACACGCTCGAACAAAACTTCGAATATGGCCCGGTGGCACTGATCGCGCATACGTTCGACGGGGACGCGGCGTCCGGTGGGCCGGGTGACGGGGACCGCGCGGCGGTGGTGGCGCGGTTGCGGGTGCTGGTCGGCGGGGGTTTGGCCGGGGCC
>NZ_JAAFYZ010000071.1 GCF_018274385.1 Catenulispora pinistramenti
GCTTGGGGGCGGGCCATCGGCCGCGAGCCGGCCTTTCGACCCCGGCTTCAGGCCGTCGGCCAGCCCCGCGCCAGCAGTTCCAGCAAGACCGTGACGTCCTGGCCGAAGAACCGGTCGCCGGTGCCGGACGGCAGCACGGCGGCCGTCTCCGCCAGCGCTCCGGACAGCCAGTCCGCGCCGCGCGGCGACCGGGCACCCAGCGCGTGGGCCTGGTGCACGGCCAGCAGTTCGCAGGCCAGCACCTCCCGCAGGCCGTCGAGCGCCCGGCGGCAGTCCTCTGCGGCCTCCACGGAGAAGGTCTGCACGTCCTCCTGCCCCGCCGACGTCTCGATCGTGCCGACGGTCGAGGGCGCGGCGAGGCGGCGCAGCGCGTGGACCACGCCGACCGCGCGCTTGTGGACCGGGGAGAGCCCGGTGTGCGGGCCGGGGTCGGGTGAGAGCTGGGGGTTCAGGCCGCTCGTTTTGGGGTCGAGCAGCCGGTGCAGGCGGGTCGCGCCGAGTTCTGCCGCGCCGATCACGGCCACCGTCAGGATGTGCAGGTGGGCCGCGAGGTCGTAGCCGTGGAAGCCTGCGGTACCGAGGAAGCGGCCGCCGCCGCCGTCGTCCGCTTCCGCATACGCCGGGGAGTCGGTGATGCCTTCCAACGCCCGCTGCACGGCCGCGTCCAGCATCGTCACGGCCCGCTCCAGGTGGGCCAGCACCTGTCCGGAGACCCGGAACGACACCGGTGGTTGCAGGGCGCGCGCCGCTGCTTCCGGAGTTCCGGCCAGGCGGGACAGCTCGGCGGTCACCTGCCGTAGTACCTCGTCACCTCGGGCCAGGACGGGATCGATCGCGTCGCGCGCCGCTCCGGTCAGGGCGAACTCCGCCGCCACGAGCGATACGCACTGACGCAGCAGGGTGCGGGCGTCTTCGGCGTGCAGGATCGCTAGAGCGGTGGTCACCGGCACGCCTTGGATGAGCGCGACGCCCTCCTTGGCTCCCAAGCGCAGCGGTGCGAGACCGGCGGCGTCCAGTGCCGCTTCAGCGGGGACCGCTTCAGCGGGGACCGCATCAACAGCAGGCTCGCGAGCCCCTGAGCCGGCCGCCGAACCGTCGCCGGACAGGACCAGGCCGCGGCCGCTGATCGGTGCCGCGAGGTGGGCCAGCGCGATGATCTCACCGGAGTTGCCCAGGCCGCTGCGGGGAACGGCGGGCAGCACGTCGTGTTCGAGCATGGCGGCCAGCTGCTCGCACAGGCCTGCGCTGACACCGCTGTCGTTGTTGAGGAACGTGCGCAGCCGGACCGCCAGGACCGCCCGCGTCTCCCCGCGCGTCAGCCACGGCGGGCCGCCGGCCGACCGGGCGAGCATCAGCGCCTCCTGATGCCGGGCCTGTTCGGACTGGTCGAGGCGGCGCTCGCTGAGCGCTCCCATCCCGGTGTTGACGCCGTAGACCGGGGTGCCGGATTCCAGGGCGTGCAGAACCCGGGCGCGGCGGGCCGCGACGCGGTCGGTGAGTGCGGCCGACAGCTCCGGGACGTCGCCGGCGCGGGCGATCCGGAGGATCGCCGATGCTCCGAGATCGGCGGCGGTCTCGATGGCGATGCGGCGCGGTGCAGGTCGTCGCGCGCTCATCTCACCGATACCGCAGCATCGTGCCGACCTCGCCGCGCTCGGCCCGTTCCAGGATCAGGTGGCCGACCGCGACATCGAGGATGGACAGCCCGCGGTGCCACAGCAAGATGCGCTCCTGCGGCTTCTCCCGGCCGGGCTTCTGTCCTGACACCACGGCTCCCAGTTCGGCGTACAACGTCTCCGAAGACAGCTTGCCGGTGTCCACGTGATGGCGCAGCGCGCCGAACCGGCCGGACCGCGCCTCGCGCCAGTCGTCCACGACGACCTTGTCCATGACGTCGAGCAGGTCCTCCGAGACCGCGCTGATCGTGCCGTACGGCACGACGAACGCGCCCGGCTTGACCAGCCCCGGGTGCAGCAGCGGGGAGGGTTCGGTGAGCCGGGTGGCCTCGACGAGGATGTCCGCGCCGTCGAAGGCCTCGGCGGCGGTGTCGACGACGCGCACCGGGGTGTCGGTGGCCGCGCGCAGCTGGTCGGCGAACGCCTCCCGCGACTCCGGACGCCGGCTCGTCACCCGTATCTCGTCCAGTTCGAAGAGCGCGTCGAGCATCGTGACGTTGGAGAACGCGGTGCCGCGCGCGCCGACGTGGCCGAGGATCCCGGCATCCGGCCGGGCCAGGTGGCGCGCGCCGACCGCGGTCATGGCGCCGGTGCGGGCCTCGGTGATGAAGGTGGCGTCGATGATGGCCCGCGGCACGCCGGTGGTGGGGTCGTAGAGGGTGAGCAGGGCCAGCTCGCTGGGCAGGCCGAGCTGGAAGTTGGGCACGAAGTCGCCGACCACCTTCACCCCGCTGACGCCGTGTTCCCCGAGGGTGGCGACGTGGCCGCGCAGGACGTTGAAGTGGCCGATGCCGCCGTTGTCCGGGACCAGGTGGGTGCGCGGCTCGAAGACGGTCTCGCCGCGGCCGTGGGCGGCCACGACCTGTTCGACGGCGTCGATGATCTCCGCCTGCCCGATGCCCAGTTCCTCCACGTCCGGACCGGACAGGAACCTGAGCCAGATGCCTTCTTGCTGGGGATGGGGGTGCATGGGACGTCCCGGGGTGGTGATCGGCGGTGTCGGTCGGGATGATCGGGATGATCGAGATGATCGAGATGATCGGCGGTGCTCGGTGGTGATCGAGGGCGGGATGCCACCATAACCGCTTCTTGACCTTCACCCAGGGGCCGAGTCCACAGTCAGGGACACCGGGCGATCACCCGGGAACGAGGGAGAAGACCATGGACCTGCTCAGCATCAGCGCGTTCGCGCACCTGACCCGGCTCTCGCCCAAGGCCCTGCGGCTCTACGACGAACTGGGTCTGCTCGCACCGGCGCACGTCGACCCGGCCTCCGGCTACCGCTGGTACTCGCCGGGCCAGCTCGGACGCGCCCGCCGAGTCGCGCAGCTGCGTCAGCTGGACATGCCGCTGGCCCGCATCCGGACGGTCATCGACCTGCCGCCCGAAGGGGTGGCGGCAGAGGTCGGCGCCTACTGGACCGAGCAGCGCCAGGCCTGGCAGGCCAAGCAGGAACTGGTCGACTACCTCATCAACCACCTGACAGGAAAGGCAATCACCATGTACGACGTCAACGTCCGCGCCCTCCCGGCCCGGACCCTGCTGACCATCACCGAACACCTGACGCCGGACCAGATCGGCGCCTTCGCCACTCCCCTGTTCGCACTCTTCAGCGGCCCGACCATCGACCGCCCCGAAGGCGAGGCGGGCCGGCCGTTCCTGCGTTACCACGGCGAGATCAGCAACGACAGCGACGGCCCGATCGAGTTCTGCTGCCCGATCAACGCCGCCGCCGAAGCCGACCTGACCCGCCGCTACCCCGACATGGCGACGGTCAGCGAGGAGGCGGGGCGCGAGGCGTACATCAGCGTCCCCAAGGCGAACATGATGACCGCGGTCGGTTTCGAGTCGCTGCACCAGTGGCTGACCGACAATGAGGAGGAGGCTGACTGGCTGCCCCGCCAGATCTTCCTGCGCGACCCGGCGACGGCCGAAGCCATGGACGCGGTCTATGAGTTGGCGGTGGGTTTGCGCGGGTGAGGCGCGCGGGCTCGGTGATTCCTGGGGCGGTCCATGCGTCAGGGGACTGAGTTCGGCGGCCGGGTCCATCGTGCGTGCACGGTGGACCCGGCCGTATGTCTGTCCTCGTCCCTCAGCCGTCAACCGTCGGCTGTCCGCCGTCAGTCGAAGCTCAGCCCGAACTGCTCCGCCTGGCCGATCGACGTCGAGCCGGCGATCAGCGGTGACGAGCCGCCGTTCGGCGCCGTCACGTAGTCGTTGTTCGCATGCGACCGCAGACTGACGCTGCCGATGCCGTTGGCGACGAGGTCGAACTCCTCCCACGGCCCGATCGAGGTGCGGTTGGCGATCAGCGGCGAGGCACCGGCGTTGTCCGCCGTCACGATGTCGCTGTTCGCGTGGGCCCGCAGGCTGACGCTGCCGTCGCTGTTCGGGATCAGGTCGAACGTCTCCCACGGTCCGACCGAGGTGCGGTTCGCGATCAGCGGTGCGGCGCCGGCGTTGTCGGCCGTGACGTAGTCGTTGTTCGCGTTGGCCCGGAGGCTGACCGGGACGGTGTCCCGGACCAGGTCGAACTCCTCCCACGGCCCGATCGAGGTGCGGTCGGCGATCAGCGGCGAGGCACCGGCGTTGTCGGCCGTGACAATGTTCTGATTCGTGTAAGAACGAAGGCTGACACTCCCGTCCGCGTTGTGGATCAGCCCGAACACCTCCCAGTTGCCGACCCCGCCGCGGTTGGCGATCAGCGGTGCGGCGCCGTCGTTGTCGGCGGTCACCCAGCTGTTGTCGGACAACGCCATCAGGTTCACGGTGCCGTCGGTGCCGGTGACCAGCTCGAACTCCTCGGGCTTGGCGATCGAGGCGGAGTCCGCGATCAGCGCCGTGGTGTTGTTGGCCGCGTCGACGTACTTGCCGTTCGCGTGCGCCTTCAGGCTGACCACGGAGGCGCTGGTGCTGAACGTGGTGTTGTTGTTCGCGTAGCCGGCGGCGGTGACGTTCGCCTGCACCGCGTTCTCGGTCGCGTCGGAGGGGAAGCCGGAGGTGACGGCGCCTTCGAAGAACTCGCCCTTGCCCAGATCGCTGTTGTCCCCGCCGGTGCCCAGTTCGATCGAGTTCTGCACTTTCATCGGGTTGTATCCCGGACTCGGCAATGCCCCCGAATACGCCTGCGTCAACCCGCCGGATTGCCCGCTGCCGTATTTCAGCGTGAAGTTCGTGGTGCCGTTGTTCTTCTCCCAGGCGGTCACGAACGATCCGGTCTCGCTGGGGATGCCCGAGGGGTTGGGGCCGCTGCCGCTGAAGTACATGCCGTTCTCCAGGTCGCCGCCGACCCACGGGCCGCTCCCGGTGCAGCCGCCGGTCCAGCACGCGGTGCCGTAGTAGATCGCGTTCATCGTGCCGTTGCCGTCGTCGCTGTCGTTGGTCTCGGCCGAGCCGAAGTCGAAGCAGCAGCTGCCGCTGGTCAGGTTGGACGAGGTCAGCATGTACTCGCCCTCGGGCTGCGCGCCGGTGGGCACGTTCTTCGCGGCGTTGTCGCGGTAGCCGGTGCCGACGTCGTTGACGAGCACGCCGTACGCCGGCTGGCCGCCGACCGTCACGGGCAGCGCCATCGCGTTCGCGCCGATGTCCGCGCCGTTCGGGCCGGGACCGCCGAGCCCGCCGGAGCAGCCGGAACACGACTTGCCGGGCGAGACCGGCAGGTTGTTGGCGTTGGCGCTCTGGTCGTAGAGCTGGGTGATGGTGCAGGTGGTGCCGGAGCAGAACGACACCTGCGGCGCCGAGTTCGCCACCCCGCCCGCGGACTCCAGGCCGATGTTCAGGGTGCTGTTATCGGAGGCGCGCTGGACCTGGTAGAGCGGGCCGTCATACGAGCCGAACATCGCCCGGGTGGTGCTGTACGCGGCCTGGCACGGTGTGTTGCCGGACGCGTAGATGTCGCACGGCCCCTGCGTCGCCGCCGTGGCCCTCGTCGTGGTCGCGGCGAGCACCGGCACCGTGAGCGCCAGCGCGAGCAGGAAGCCGAGCAGCAGCCGCAGACGCGGCGAGACTCTGATCTTGGCCAGCACAGATACCTCCGGAAGACGTCAGGCCTATGACACACCGGACACGTTCATCCGACTATTGACATAAGTCAAGACTCGGCGCGGAATCTGGCGGAGGTGTTTCGGTGGATCTCCTGCATAACCCCGCTAGCCGCTTGGCCGCTTGGCCTTGCCGGGCAGGCGAATGCCCGGCTCCTCGACGACGGGTATGCCGCCGGGGAGCCGGGCCGGGCGATCCGGGCGGTCAGCAGGTCAGATTGCCGCCCGGGGTGACGCCGAGGATGGAGGTGAAGGACTCGTAGTCGTTGACCCGGTCCTGCATCTCCCCGGTGTTGCCGCCGTCGCACTCGATGTCGTTGATGGCCCGGATGGTGGCGCCGAACCCGTTCCCGTCGACCATCGCCTGGTGCGAGGTCACCGAACCGTTCCCGGTTCCGGTGAACCAGTACCACAGCGCGGTCTCCCAGGAGATCGCCGAGTTGGTGGCGACCAGGTCCGGGTTGTCCAGCAGGTCCTGGCCGATGGCCTGGCCCGCCGCGTGGTAGTTGAAGTTCCAGGACAGCTGCAACGGTCCGCGGCCGTAGTAGGAGTACGTGCCGGCCGGGCAGCCGTAGGACTGACTGGTGTCGCAGTAGTCGCCGGACTGGTCGATCTCACGGATGTACACCAGCCCGCCGGTCTCGTGGTCCACGTTGGCCAGGAACGCCGCCGCCTCCTGGCGCTGCGTCGTGGAGCTGCCGGTGGTGGCGAACGCCGGGTAGGCGCTGAGCGCGGAGACCAGGCCGCTGTAGGTGTAGAAGGCGTTCCGGTTCGGGAACATCTGGTCGAACTGCGCCTCGCTCACCACGAAACCGCCGTCGCCGGTCCCGCCGCCGGGCAGCGTCCAGGACTGGTTGGCGGTGCCGCCGCAAGCCCAGATCTGCACCTGCGTGCCCGAGCCGCCATAGCCGGTGTCGTCCAGGCACTTGCCGGAGTTCGGGTTCAGCAGCGCGCCGTTCGACTGCGGCTGCCACACCTGTGCGCCGGTGCCGTTGCAGGTGTACAGGTCGACCAGAGTGCCGTTAGCCGTGCCGGCGCCGGTCACGTCCAGGCACATGCCGAGGACCTGCAGCGTGCTACCGGATCCCACCGTCCACTGCTGGGCGTTGGTGCCGTTGCACGTGTAAACCTGGATCGGGTTCGACAGCGCGGTACTGGCAGCGCGATCGTCCAGACACAGCCCCTGATAGCCGGTGATCTGGCCGGTGCCGCTGGCCGCGTGCGCGACGCCCGCGGCGCCGAGTCCGGTGCCGATTCCGATGCCGGCCACGAGCGCGAGCGCCCCGAGGACGGATACCGCGCGGCGTCTGAACCTGGGTATCAGCGAGTTCTTGTTCGGTTTCATCCGGTCACTTCCTGCCTTCCTGACGTGAGCGATGATGAGCCCTGACGAACCGGTGCCTCCGTACCTCCTAGCCGGGCAGGTTCCACTGCTGGTTGCCGGACCCGGTGCAGTCCCAGATCTGGAGCCGAGTGCCGTTGGCGCTGCTGGCGCCGGTGGCGTCCAGGCAGCGTCCCGAGTTCGCGTTGCGCAGGCTGTTGTTCGCGCCCGCCGCCCACTGCTGCGCGGCTGTTCCGTTGCAGTCGTAGAGCTGGACCTGCGTGCCGTTCGCGGTGCCGGCCCCGGTGACGTCCAGGCACTTGCCGAGCGCTCGGATCGTGCCGTCGGTGCCGACGGTCCACTGCTGCGCGCCGGTGCCGTTGCAGTCGTAGAGCTGGACGGCCGTGCCGTTGGCGGTGTTCGCGCCCGCGACGTCCACGCACTTGCCACCGATGCCTGTGATCGGACCGGTACCGCCGCCACCCCCGCCGGAGCCCGGCGTGGCGTTGAAGGAGAAGGAGTTCGTGCCCAGCCCCTGACCGCCCTGCCAGATCTCGAACCCGGCCTCGGCGTCGATCAAGTAGGAGTTCGCGCCGGTGACGCCGCGCTGCACCGAGTCATTGATCAGAGCCTTGACATCCAGGTTCGTCACCGACGTGCTGCCGCCCTGCAGGACGTAGGACACGATGTTCCAGGACGTCTGGCGGCCGGTGTAGACGTCCCAGTTCAGGCCGCTGGCGGACACGGTGCCCACCTTCGACCCGAACGGCCCCACCCCGCCCCGGCTGTTGATCCAGATCATGATCTCGCTGTCGTCCGGCTGGCCGCCGGTGGTGGGCGCGGAGTTGGTCCACAGGTCGTAGGCGACGTCATACGCGCCGGAGCCCGGCTGCGTGGTCGACCAGGACGAGGTCGCGCTGCCCAGGTTGCCGACCTGGATCGGCAGCCCGCTGTTGGTGGTGCACGCACCCCAATGGCACCCCTTGTAGATCGAGGGATATGTGGCCGGAGCACCACCACTGAGGTTGAAGTTCGCGGTACTCACCGTCCACGCGGTGCCGGACGTGGCCGTCACACACTGCGGAGCGGAGGAGTTCCACTCGTTGTTCTGCAACGTGTACTCGCCGCCGGCCAGGCTGACGGAGCCCTGCGGCTGGCAGTTGGTGACGTCCGCGGGAGCCGCGGCGCCGTGCGCGGACCCGACGGTCATGGCGGGCACGGCGAGCGCCACGCACACCGCCACGAAGATGGATGGGACGCGAGAGCGGATCGACAGTCTTCGAAACATGGGAGGAGCCCCTTACCGAATGAGGCATGGCGGCACCGCACGGGAGACCTGCGGTGGGTGGCAGTCGAGAGGTGGACTGTGACAGTCCTTTAATTCACGACTTAGTTCACGTCAGGATTGAACTCCCGACGCCCGGGCGGGTCAAGGGTCTAGACCAAAGTCATCGCGATGGAGAGCATGTGCTGCCGACGTTCCAGCGCTACCGCGATACCGCAGCAGCACCTGCACCGGCAGCCGAAGCCGCGCTCGAAACAGCCCTCGAAGCCCGCACCGCCAGTACCAGCGCGACCACCGTGACCACAGCGGCGGTGGCGAAGGCGGCGTGGTAGCCGATGCCCGCCGCGATCGACCCGCCGACCGGGCCGGCGATCAGGATGCCGATGTCCCAGAACGATGTCATCGCCCCGACCGCCGCGCCGCCGGACTCGGTCCGGGCGCGGTGCAGGGTCATCGCGGCGGTCGCCGGGTAGATGAGGCCGAGTCCGGCTCCGGTGATCGCGGCGCCGACGAGGGTCACGGCGAGGTCCGGTGCCGCGGCCAGCAGGGCCAGACCCGCGGCCTGGACGACCAGCGTCACGCGCGCCACGGCCGCGCCGCCGTGGCCGTCGACCAGCGGGCTGCCGAAGCCGCGTACCACCAGGAAGGCGCAGGCGAAGACCGGCAGCGCCACGACTCGGCCGGCCGAGTGGCCCAGCGACAGGACCAGCAGTGCCGCGAGTGTGCCGTAGCCGTACGCGGCCAGGCCGATGATCGACCCGGGCAGCGTTACGCCTGGAGGTAGAAGCGGGCCCGGATTCTTAGTGCCGGCCACGAAAGTCGGCTTCTGCGCCGTCACCACCAGCACCGCCGACAGCAGCGGCAGCGCGGCGACCGTCCACCACACCGCGGTCGAGCCGGCCGCCCCGGCGACGGCCGCGGCCAGCACCGGGCCCAGTGTCAGCCCGCCCCACATCGACAGGCCGAACCAGCCGGCGACGCGGCCGCGCTGGTCGGGCGGGGTGTCGGCGAGGACCCACGGGAGCGCGCCGGAGAACAGCGCCGCCTCGCCAGCGCCCATCACCAGCCGGCAGAGCAAGAGCACTGCGATGTCCGGAGCGAACAGGGTTCCGACGCCGGCCACCGCTGCCAGCAGGCCGCCGACGACGACCACGGCGCGCGAGCGGCCGGCGTCGCCCCAGCGGCCGGCGAAGGGGCGGCCCGCGGCGGCGGCGGCGAACGCGGCGCCGACGACCAGGCCGATCATCGCCGGTCCGACGTGGAACTTCGCGGAGAGGAAGGGCGGTAGTTCCTGTAGCGTCGCGCCGAGCGCGAGATAACCGCTCAGCACTGCCAGCCAGAGTCGTCGTGTCGGTGCCACCCGACTGACAGTACCGATCGGTACTGTGACAGTACAAGTCGGTATCGTAGAGCGGGAAGGAGGTCCGACCGTGGCCCAAGGAGTGCTGCCCAACCCGTCCGCCACCCGCGCGCGGATCCTGGACACCGCGACGTCGCTGTTCTACGAACGCGGCGTGCACGCGGTCGGCGTCAACGAGATCGCCGCGGCGGCGGGCGCCTCGAAGCTGAGCCTGTACCGGTACTTCCCGTCCAAGGCGGAGCTGGTCCGGGCCATGCTCACCGAGCACAGCGACCGCATCCACGCCTGGCTGGCGCGCAAGACCGCACTGGCGGCGGCGTCCGGGCCGGACCGCGTGCTGGCGGTCTTCGACGTCCTCACCGAGTGGTTCGCCCAGCCCGGCTACCACGGCTGCGCGATCGTCAACGGCGTCACCGACACCCGCGCCGATCCGGAGGTCGCCGCGATCGCGCGCGCCCACCTGCACCGCTACCTCGACCTGCTCGAAGACCTGCTCGCGGGCCTCGCCGTGGCCGATCCCGAGACGCTGGCCAGGCAGTTGCTGCTGCTGATCGAGGGCGCCAGCGTCGTCGTCACCATCGAGGGGACGACCGACGCCGGCGCGGACGCGCGGAAAGCGGCAGCGGCGCTCCTGCGGGCGGCGACACCGGCGAGCTGACCCGAAGGGAATCGGAAGCAGCTCAGAGCCGGCGACCGGCGCGTGGCTGTGTGTTCCCCGATGGTGACAGCCTCATCCAGCGCTCTCCCGGCTGCCGTGTCCTCGGCCTCGGCCCCATCCCTCGGCAGTCATCGTGCGCAACGCCTCCTCCATACCGTCGACCAACTCCGCGCCGAGGCGTTCTACCCACATCCGCCGGTGCCGGGCCATGGTCTGGGCGGTCCGCCACAGCGCACGGCGGCCCAGGGGCGTGATCCGGACGAGCTTGGCGCGGGCGTCGGCCGGGTCGGGCACCCGCTCCACGTAGCCCGCGTGTTCGAGGGTTGCGACGGTCTTGGCCGCGGCCTGCTTGGACATGCCGAACCGACGGCCGAGTTCGGCGGCCGTGGTGCCCTCCCCGATGGCGTCGAGGACCATGCCGTGCAGCGGCCGCGGGTCCGGTTCAGTGGCCGCGACCACGGTATTCGCCGCCTCGGCAAGCTCCGCCGGCTCGGCAAGCTCCGCGGGCTCGGCGAGCCCGACCTGCGCATCGTCGACCAGGGCCCGGAATCCCCGCAGCAACAGCAGCGGCAGATCCGAGCCCCGCGGTACCGCCGCGTCCGACCCGATCGATCCCCGCACCGGGTCAGCCGGGGACGTGGAAGTCCCGCCGATACCACAGCAGCGGCCGGGTGACGGAGTCCAGCCGGACCGCGATCAGTTCCCCGACCAGCAGGTCGTGGTCGCCGATCGTGATCCGCTCGGCGGTGCGGCACTTGAAGACCGCGTTGGCGTCGGACAGGCACGGCAGCTCGGTCACCGGACAGGCCTCGAACTCCCGCCCGGCGAACCGGTCGGCGCCGTGCTCGGCGAACCGGCGGGCCAGCTCCCGGTGCTGGTCGCCCAGCAGGTTGACGGCGAACCCCTCGGCCTTGGCCAGCGCGCCGTAGCAGCTGGAGGTGTGTGCCACCCCGACCACGACCAGCGGCGGGTCCAGCGACATCGAGGCCACCGAACTCGCGGTGAACCCCCAGGGGCGCCCGTCCGGGCCCCGGGTGGTGATGATGGCGAGCGGCGCCGCCAGCCGGGACATCGCCTCACGGAAGACGACGGGATCCACGGCGGACAGACCGCTGTCGACAGACGTGCTCACGACCGGCCCTTTCTACGGTGATGGTGCTCGATCGGGATCAGGATCCGAGTCCGAATCCGGACTCGGAGTCAGGATCCGGAATCAGGATCAGGACGCTCGCGGGCGCGGCACGCCCGCGAGCTCAGGCTCAAGCCCAGGTGCTCAGCTCTTCCCCGCACTGCGCGCGGCCTCGCGCGACTGCGCCGCGAAGTCCCCGCGGTTCTCGGACACCCAGCGCTGCGAAGCCCGCCGGCTGTCCAGCGCGCCGTTGAAGTTCGGGGCGACGTAGCGGGCCAGCAGCTCATAGCTGTGCTTGGTCTGCTCGCGGGTGGCCCAGTCCTGAGTGTTGACCAACAGGGTGCCGAAGCCGCCGCTGTCCTCCAGCATCCGGCCGATCGCCTCGACCGCGTCGTCCACCGAGCCGATGATCGCGGTGCGGGTCTCGACGGCCACCTCGGCCTCGCGGCCCTCCGGCAGCTTGGCCTCGGCGCCGATGGTGTCCCGGACGTACTCCCGGAACCAGTTGGCCATGCCGTCCTGGACCTGGGCGAGCGCCTCGGCGCGGGTATCGGCGACGTGCACGCAGATCGCGACCCGCCACTTGTCCCGGTCCACGGTCTTGCCGTGCGCGGCGGCCTCCTCCTCGGCCGCCTGCCAGAGCTTGGCCAGCGGCGGCTCCTCCATGCCGGGGCGGCCGGCGAACGTCAGGGAGTTGAGACCGTGCCGGCCGGCCAGCCGCATGCCGCGCTCCGAGCCCGCGCTGGCGACCATCATGTCGAAACAAGGCTTCTGATACGGCCGCAGGTGCAGGCGCGCCTCGTTCAGCTCGAACCAGTCGGTCTTCATGGTGAGCGGTTCCTCGGAGTGCAGCAGATGCACCAGCGCTTCCAACGATTCGGACATCATCCGGCGCTGGTCGCCGGCCGCGATGCCCATCATGTGCGCGTCGGCCGGCGAGACCCCGGCGCCCATGCCGAACATCACCCGGCCCCGGCTCTGGTGGTCCAGCTGCACGACCCGGTTGGCCGCGGTCAGCGGGTGGTGGTAGGGCAGGCTGACGACGCCGGTGCCGAGCTTGATGCGCTTGGTGCGCTCGGCGGCGGCGGCCAGGAACACCTCCGGCGAGCTGACGGTGGACCAGCCGCCGGAGTGGTGCTCGCCGATCCACACCTCGTCCAGGCCGAGCTCATCGAGCCACTGGACCAGGTCCAGATCCCGCCAGAAGTTGCTGGTCGGGTCCTCCTTCAGAGAGTGGAACGGCGGGATGAACGCGCCGAAGCGGAGAGTCATCGTGGGCTTCCTTCCATCAGGGATGTGGGTGTCGTGAGGTCAGCGAGCGGAGAGGCCGGCGGAGTGGCCGGCGGAAAGGCGGACGGCCAGGCGGTCGCGAAGCCGGTCTGCCAGGGAGTCCAGATGCGGTTGCCGCATCACGCTGAAGTGGTCGCCGGGCAGGTCGACGATCTCGACGGCGCCGCCGAGCCGGTCGCTCCAGGCCGCCGCGGTCTCGGGGGTCGCCCCGCCGTCCGAGGCCCGCAGGAACAGCACTTCGCCGTCGTAGGCCGCGGGGCGGTGGGCCAGCAGCGCACGGAAGTTCCGTAGGAACCGTCGCAGGATCGGCTGGACGGTGTCCTCGTCTATGTCCTCCGGCAGGAACCCCTGCCGCCGCGCCTCGGCGAACAACAGCGACTCCTCGGCGGTGCCGCCTGCGCCCCGGAAAAGGTCCGGATCCGGTTCCCAGACCGCACCGGCGAGTCCGGCCAGGTCCCGGGCGAACCAGGAGAGCAACACGGCGTCATCGACGTCGTCCGGCGCCGGGCCGGGCGGTTCGAGCAGGTCCACGGCCGCGACCAGGTCCACCTCGTGCCCGGCCGTCGTCAGCTGCCGGGCGATCTCCAGGGCCACCACGCCGCCCATCGACCAGCCGCCGATCCGGTACGGGCCGCTCGGTGCGGCCTCGGTGATCGCCTTGAGGTAGTGGGCCGCCATCGCCTCGACGGTCTCCAGGGGTTCATCGACATCAGGGGTCTGCAAGGCGTAGAACGGCTGCCCGGCACCGAGCAGACCGGCTAGCTCGGAATAGCAGAGCACGTCACCGCCGACCGGATGCACGAAGAACAGCGGCGTGGCGTCGCCCTCGGCCCGCACCGGCACCAACGCCCGGCGCCGACCGTGCTCCCCGCGATCGCGCAGCGCCTCGGCCAGCAACGCGATGGTCGGCCGGGCGAACAGGACCGACAGCGGCAGCGCGACCCCGGATTCGGCCCGGATCCGGGCCATCAGCCGCACCGCCAGCAGCGAGTCGCCGCCGAGCGCGAAGAAGTTCAGGTGCACGCTGCGCGGGGCCGCTTCGAAGAACTCGGCCCAGACGTCGGCGAGCATCCTCTCCTGCGCGTCGCGCGGCGCGACCACGTCGCCGTCGTTCTCAGCCTGCTGATCGACGGCCGGGAGTGCGGACCGGTCGACCTTCCCGTTGCTGCTCAACGGAAGCGCGTCGAGCAGCACGATGTGCTGCGGCACCAGGTACTCCGGCAGCATCTGGCGCAGCGCCTTGTCCAGCGTGCCGCGATCGGCGTCCGGATCGGCGCCGCCGTCCATGACGACGTAGGCCGCGAGCTGCTTGGCCGACTCCCGCGCACCGAGCACCGTGACCACGGCGGTCCGGACCCCCGGGCACCGGCTCAGCGCCGCCTCGATCTCGCCGAGTTCGATGCGGTAGCCCTGCACCTTGACCTGGAAGTCCTCGCGGCCCAGGAACTCGATGATCCCGCCGGGGCGGTAGCGGCCGAGGTCGCCGGTCCGGTAGAGCCGCTCGCCGGTGCTCGGATGACGCACGAACGACGCCTTGGTCTTGCGTTCGTCACCGAGATAGCCGCGCGCGAGTCCGGACCCTGCGATGTAAAGGTGTCCCGGGACCCACTCCGGGCACGGCCGCATGGCCTCGTCCAGCACATGGAACTGCTGGTTGAGCAGCGGCACCCCGTACGGGACGCTCGACCAGCCGGGATCGCCTTCGCCGATCGGGTGATAGATGGACCAGATGGCGGCTTCGGTGGCGCCGCCGAGGCTGTAGAGGTCGGCCGACGGAAGCAGAGTCCTGATCCTGGCGGGCAGCGCCACCGGGATCCAGTCCCCGCTCATCATGACCACCCGGACCGGCACCGGACCGGAGTCCGGCGCGGCCAGCGCGTGCTCGGCGAACATCTCCATCAGCGTGGGGACGGTGTTCCACACGGTGACGCCGTGTTCGGTGACCAGCTCCAGCCAGCGCCCCGGCTCCCGGTGCGCGCCCGGCTCGGGCAGCACGATCGCGCCGCCGGCCGCCAGCAGCCCGAACACGTCGTAGACCGACAGGTCGAAGTTGAGCGCCGACAGAGCCAGGACCCGGTCGTCCTCGCCGACCCCGAACCGCGCGTTGATGTCGAGCACCGTGTTCAGCGCGCCGGAGTGCTCGATCATCACGCCCTTGGGCAGACCGGTCGAGCCCGAGGTGAAGATGACGTAGGCCAGGTCACTGGCCACGGCCCCGGACGGCGGCAACTCGGCCCCGCTCGGATCCGTTGCCTGCGGCGAGTCGACGCTCAGCACACTGACTCCATCGGGCCAACTGGTGCGCTCGGCCACCCGCCGCTGGGTCAGCACCAGCGAGATGTCGGCGCTGTCCAGCAGCAACCGCAGCCGCTCGGCGGGCACCCCGGCGTCGATCGGCACGTAGGCGGCGCCCGAGACGAGCACCCCGAGCACGGCCGCGATCTGCTCCCAGCCCTTCTCCATCACCACGCCGACCAGCGCGCCGGGCCGGGCGCCGCGCTCACGCAGCCAGCGGCCCAGCCGGTTGGCCCGCTCGGCGAGTTCGCCGTAAGTCAGTTCCCTGTCAGGGGCGATCACCGCCGTCCGCTCGGGATACGCCGCCGCCTGGATCCAGAAGGGCTCGTGCAACAGCCCGGCGGGCAGCGGGGCGGCGGTGGCGTTGGCCGCGCGGCGGTCGGCCAAGGCGGCGTCGGGGACCAGCACCGGCGCCGGCTGCTGCCAGCTCGCCTCGTCGGTGCACAGATCGCGCAGCACCGCCAGGTACGCCGCGAACATGTCGTCGATCATCCCGGCCGGGAAGATCTCCTCGACCACGTCCCAGTTCACGATCAGCGCATCGGCGTCCTGGACCACCTGGTGGTCCAGCCACACCTGCGGCGTGCGGATCGAGCTGGAGACCTCCCGGCCGCCGCCGGTCAGCGAGGTCAGGTGCCAGGCCAGGCCGGTCGCCGCGGCGGAGTCCTCCTTCGCCGCGAAGTTCACGGTGCTGGCGAACACCACGGGCATCCCGGCCCGCAGCGAACCGCCGCCGGCCCGGTTGCGCTGCCGGAGTACCTCCACGCCGCTGACGTGGCTGTGCTCCAGATCGGTCCACAGCCGGTGCTGCGTGCGCTCGGCCCGTACCGTGAACGGATCGGTGGCCGTGCTGTCCACCTCCAGCAAGCTAGTGCTGCTGAAGTTGCCGACCAGCTGACCCACCGCGGCGTGCAGCGGCAGCCGGTTGAAGAACAGGACATTGAGAGTGAACTTGCTGGTCTTGCTCCACGCCGCCAAGACCTGTGCATAGGCCGTGCACAGCGCCGCCGACGGCGTCACCCCCGCCGCCGCGGCGTGGGCCTTGAAAGCGGCCCAGTCCGCCGCCTCCAGCCGACCGGAGCGGTGGCTGAAGACCGGCTTGCCCACTGTCGCAGGGTCCTTAGCGAGCGGCAGATCCGGGGCCGGCGGAAGCGAATCCAGCCGCTCCTGCCAGTACGCCGCCGACTTCGCGTGCAGTTCGGTGCCCTCGACGGCGCGCGCCGCCAGCACGTAGTCGCGGTACCGGATCGGCAGGTCCGGCAGTTCCTCGTCGCGGTAGGCCGCGGCCCACTCGCGGAACAGCAGCGACGTGCTCCAGGCGTCGATGATCAGCGCGTCCAGGCCGAGGTGCAGCCGGGTGGTCCGGTCGTCGACCCGGGTGGCCCGGATCTCGAACAGTGGCCAGAGTGCCGTGTCGAAGACCATGTCGCGCATTTGTTCGTGGATCGCGTGCAGACTCTGTTCCCTGATGTCGGGCTGTTCGGAGCGCAGATCCACGGTCTTGATCCGGTACGCGGGCACCTCGGGCAGCACCCGCTGGTAGCCGTCCGGGGTGACGACGGCGCGCAGCATGTCGTGCCGGTCGATCATCGCGCCCAGGGCCCGCTCCAGCCGCTCCAGGTCGAGGTCATCGAGGTCTACTTCGAGGAAGAAGTAGGTCGAGACGTCGCCGAGTTCGAAGGCGCCGGAGCGGCCGACCAGGTAGGCCTGCTGGAGGTCGGTCAGCGGGAACGGTTCGTAGCGCTCGGCTTCGGACACCACCAGCGTGGGCAGGCCGGCCGAGGAACCCGATCCCGACGCCTGACCGGCCTCGGCTGCCGCGCCGTCCCGCAATCCCATCCGGGACAGCACTTCTTCGGCCAGGGCATCGGCGCTGCGGCCTTCGAGGAAGGCGACCATCGGCAGCGAGACCGCCAGTTGGGCCGACAGGGCTTCCTTGACCTCCAGCGCCATCAGTGAGTCCAGGCCGAGGTTCTGCAACGACTCGTCCGGGTCGAGGTCGGCGGCGGCCGAACCCAGCGCGGCGGCGATGGTCGTCAGCACGATGGCGCGGACGTCGTCGGGGGTGCGTGCGGGAGCGGTGCCGGTGCTCGCCTCAGGGCTCGATGACGCCCGGGCCGGGACGCGACCGGTCGGCCGGGCCCGGCCGTCGGCGCCTGTCCGCTGCAGCTGCGAGCGGTCGGCGCGCCGCAGGTAGACGCCGTCGGCCTGGACGACCGTCCGCCCGCGCTCGTCGTAGAGGCGGACTTCCGCGCTCAGCAGGTCGGGGTCGGTGGTCGGCAGCAGGCGGACGTGGCAGTAGGCCGGGGCCAGGCTGTCGAAGCCGTCGTCGGGCCGGAAGCGGAAGCTGTCGAGGCCGACCAGCATGTACGTCGCCTCGGCCGGCGTGGACTCCGGCAGCGCGACGAACAGCGCTTGGAACAAGGCGTCGGTCAGCCCGGGGTGCAGCCGGTAGCGGCGCACGTCCTCGCGCGCCAGCGGCCGCAGCCGGGCCAGGGCCGCGCCGCCGGTCCACCAGACGTGGTCGATCCAGCGGGCGGTCGGGCCGAGGTAGAGCTTGCGGCGCGACATCTGGCGGTAGAAGTCATCACCGGTGGTCTCCCGCGTCAGGTCGGATCGCAGTGCCGTGAGATCCACCTCGGGGGCCGGCGGCGTCGGATCCGGGGCGATGCGGCCGCGGGCGTGCAGGACCCACTCAGGGTCGGCGTCCGACGTCCCGGCAGGGTGTTCGGCGTAGTAGCCGTAGCCCAGGCCGCCGTTGCCGTCCGGTTCGACCAGCAGCTGCACGTTGACCGGCGCCTCCTGGTCCAGGACCAGGCTCTGCAGGACCAGGCATTCCTCGGCGACCAGCGGGCCGGTGCCGTGCAGCTCCCGAGCGGCCTCGATCGCCGATTCCAGATAGACCCCGATGTTGACCACCGGGAGCCCGTCCATCACGCAGTCGCCCAGGCACTCGTGGACCGTCGGCGACAGCCGGGTCTGGAACTGGATGACGTCCAAGGGCGAGGCAACCCGTTGGCCCAGCAGCGAATCCGCCTTTGTTCCGACCTCCGAAGTCGGACCGGCTGCCGAAGTGGTCCCGGCTGACGCCACCGCGTTCGTCGTTCGAACACTCGGTCGGAACCAGTGCCGGCCGCGCTGGAACGGGTAGGTCGGAGCGCTGACCTTGTGCCGCGGGCGGCCCTGGTAGAACGCGTCCCAGTCCACTGCGATGCCCAGCGTGTGCAGGGCACCGACGCTGTCCAGCAGGACCGCCCAGTCGTCGTGGTTCTTGCGCAGCGAGGGCAACAGCGTGGTCGCGCGCCGCTCGTCGCCGGCCGGCAGGAAGCGCTTGGCCATCCCGACCAGCGTCGGGGCCGGGCCCATCTCGACGAAGGTCCGCAGGCCCCGGCCGTAGAGGGCTGTCATGCCGTCGTGGAACCGGACCGGGGCGCGGACGTGCTCGCGCAGGTAGGCCGGGCTGAAGGCGTCCGGTCCGGTCAGCACCGCGCCGGTGACGTTGGAGAGCAACGGGATCCGGGGGGCGGAGAACTGGATCGTCCGCGCCAGCTGTTCGAACTCCTCAAGCATCGGGTCCATCAGCGGCGAGTGGAAGGCGCACTCGACGGTGAGCCGCTTGGACTTGACGCCCTCGGCGGCGAACGCGTCCAGCAGGGCTTGGACCTCGTCCTCGGCGCCGGAGACGACCACGCTCTCGGGGCCGTTCACCGCCGCGATCGAGACCATGCCCGTCATCGCCTCGACCCGCTCGCGCACCCGCGGTTCGGTGGCGAACACCGTGGCCATCGCGCCGCCGGGGGTCAGCTCGCTCATCAGCCGGCCGCGCCCGGCGGCCAGCCGCAGGCCGTCCTCCAGGGACATGACGCCGGCGACACAAGCCGCGACCAGCTCGCCGACGCTGTGCCCGAGCACCGCCGACGGCCGCACGCCCCAGGAGCCCCAGAGCTCTGACAAGGCGTACTCGACGGCGAACAGCGCGGGCTGGGTGTAGCGGGTCTGGTGGATCAGTTCGGCGTCCGCCTCGTCCTCGGGATACAGGACGGACAGCAGGGGCCGGTCCAGCTGCTCGCGCAGTAGCTCGTCACAGAGATCGATGAACTGCCGGAACACCGATTCGGTCTGGTAGAGCGTGCGCGCCATGCCGGGGTACTGGTCGCCCTGCCCGGTGAACACGAAGGCGACGCCGGAGGCGTCGGCGGCGCGGACTTGGCCGCGCCACACGCCCTTGGGCCGGATGCCGTCCTTCTGCACCGCCGACGCGCCCAGCGCGGCGGACGCGCTCAGCCCGACGGCGAGGTCGACCGGGCCGGAGCCGCTGACGGCCAGCCGGTGTGGGAATCCGGCCCGGCCGGTCGCGGCGGTGAAGCAGAGGTCTTCGACGAAGGCGGGGTCGGCGCCGGCCAGCCGGTCCCGGTAGCGCAGCGCGAGCGCGTCGAGCGCCGCCGGGGTCTTGGCCGACAAGATCAGCAGGTGGGCTGTCCGCTCCGGCTCGATCGGAGCCGGAGCGGACAGCGACGGCGCCACTGCGGCGGGCGCCTCGGCGACCACTACGTGGGCGTTGGTGCCACTGGCACCGAACGAACTCACGCCCGCGATCCGCGGACGGTCCCCACGGGGCCAGGGTCGCCCGGCGGTTGGGATCTCCACCGCCAGGTCTTCGATGCCGATCTCGGGGTTGACCCGGTCCAGGTGCAGATGCGGAGGTATCTCCTCGTTCTGCAGGGCGAGCACCACCTTGATGAGCCCGGCGACACCGGCCGCCGGCTCCAGGTGGCCGATGTTGGTCTTGACGGAGCCGACGAGCAGCGGGTCCCGACCGTCGCGCGCGGGGCCGAACACCTGGTCCAGCGCGCGCAGTTCGAGCGGGTCGCCGAGCGGCGTGCCGGTGCCGTGTGCCTCGACGTAGGACACCTGGTCGGGGCTCACCATCGCGGTACTCAGGGCCCGGCGAACCACGTCCTGCTGGGCCCGCGGGTTGGGCACGGTCACCCCGCTGCTGCGGCCGTCCTGGTTGACGGCCGAGCCGCGGATCACGGCCAGTACCCGGTCCCCGGCGGCCTGGGCGTCGGAGAGCCGTTTGAGCACGACGACCCCGCAGCCCTCGCTGCGGACGTAGCCGTCCGCGGCCTCGGCGAACGTCTTACATCGGCCGTCCGGCGCGAGCATGTGCGCCTTGGCGGCGACCACCGACCACTCCGGGGCCAGCAGTACGTTGACACCGCCGGCCAGCGCCATCGAGCTCTCGCCGGAGCGCAGGCTCTGCACGGCCAGGTGCAGGCCGACCAGCGAGGAGGAGCAGGCGGTGTCCACCGACAGGCTCGGCCCGTTCAGGCCGAGCCAGTAGGACAGCCGGCCGGCGGCGAAGGTCGAGGCGTTGCCGGTCAGTCCGTAGGCCTCCAGGTCGGCCGGATCGACCTGCTGCAACATGGTCTGGACGTAGTCGTTGGTGGTGATGCCGAAGAACACGCCGGTGGCCGATCCGGTGAGCGCGTCGGGCCGCTGCCCGCCGTGCTCCAGCGCCTCCCAGCTGACCTCCAGCAACAGACGCTGCTGCGGGTCGAGGTAGGCGGCCTCGCGGTCGGAGATCCCGAAGAACGCGGCGTCGAACCGGTCGACGTCGGCCAGGAAGCCGCCCCGGGTGGTGTTCATCTTGCCGGGTGCGCCGGGTGTGGGGTCGTAGAAGGCCTCGGCGTCCCAGCGTGAGGCCGGCACCTCGCCGATGCCGTCGCCGCCGGCGCGCAGGAACTCCCAGAACGCCTCCGGGTCCTCGGCGCCGCCGGGCATCCGGCAGGCCAGGCCGACGATGGCGATCGGTTCGCTCCGGGCCAGTTCGGCGGCGGCCAGCTCGCCCCGCAGTCTTCTGATCTCGTGGACCGACCGGGCCAGCACCGACTGCCGGTCGTGCTCCTCGACGGTGGTCATCGGTCCTCCCCCGGATCGCTGTTCGCCATCCGGATCTCGTCGGCCAGTACCGCGAGCAACTGTTCCTCCGTCAGGTCGTCCACGGCTCGCGGGCCGCCGGGCTGCGGATCGGGGTGATCCGTCGGCGGTTCGGCCGTGGGAATCGGCGTCGTCGGCGTAGCCGGCGCCGTATCAGGGTTCGATGCCGGGACGCCGAGGGTCCCGAGGTGTTCGGCGAGCTCGGCGGTCGTCGGGTGCTCGAACATGACCGGGGCCGGCAGTTTGCGGTCCAGCGCGGCCTCCAAGCGGCCGCGGACCCGGGCCGCCATGATCGAGTCCATGCCGAGCTGGAAGAAGCCGGCGCTGGGTTCGATCCGGTCCGGATCCATCTCCAGCACCTCGGCGACCGCGGCGAGTACGAGGTCATACATGCCGGTCGGTCCCGCTGCCGGGACAGCCGCCGGGACGGCTGCCGATCGCACGGTCCGGGCCGGAATCCGCTTCGCGGGCACCGTCGTGGGGACGGTGCCGACTCGGCCGGACGGCGCCCGGTAGGCACCCAGCTGACGGAACCAGAAGCTCTCGTGCTGCCACGCGTAGCCGGGCAGCCGGGTAGCCGGGGCGCTGGCCGGGAGCAAGTTCGCAAGCGGCGCCGGCACCCCCTGCGCGTGCAGGGCGCCGAAGAGTTCGGCGACACCGTGTGTCTCCGGCTGGTCGCGTCGCATCCCCGGCACGGCCAGCCCGCTGCGGCCGCTCACCTCGAACGCCTGCTCCACCGCCGACAGCAGCGCGGGATGCGGGCTCATCTCGACGAAGATCCCGTGCCCGGCGTCGATCAGCTGCCGCACGCCGTCCCAGAACAGCACCGGCTGCCGCAGGTTCCGCCACCAGTACTCGGCGTCGAACCCGGAGCCGTCGCAGAGCTCTCCGGTCACCGTGGACAGGATCGGGATCCGGGACGGACGCGGCTTGATGTCGGCCAGCTCGGCCAGCAGCTCCTCGCGCAGCGGGTCCACCTGCGGGCTGTGGGAGGCGATGTCCACCTTCACCGGACGGCAAAAGATGTTCTCGGCCTGGAGCCGCTCGGCCAAAGCGTCCAGCGCCCGCGGGTCGCCGGAGAGCACCGTCGAAGTCGGGCTGTTGCTCACCGCCGCCGAGACCAGGTCGCTCAGGTCACTGATATAGGTGTCCACGGCGTCGATCGGCAGCGCCACGACCAACATCGCGCCCTGCTTGCTGATCCGCCGCAGCAGGGTGCTGCGACGGCAGCTGATGCGGGTGGCGTCCTCCAGGCTGAGCGCCCCGGCCACATACGCCGCGGCGATCTCGCCCATGCTGTGCCCGATCACCGCGGTCGGCTCGATCCCCAGCGCGCGGGTGCGGGCGGCCAGGCCGACCGCGATCGCGAACAGCGCGGGCTGGATGGTGTCGATCCGTTCCAGCGCGGCATCGGGATCCGGGTCGTGGATCTCGTCCAGGATCGAGCGGTCCAGCCAGGTCCGCATGGCCTCGTCGCATTCCCGCACCGCGGATCTGAACACCGGGCAGGACGCCATCAGCTCGCGTCCCATGCCGAGGCGCTGGGCGCCCTGGCCGGGGAAGACGAACGCGACGCCCCGGCCGACGTCCGCCGAGGCCCGTCCGGTGCGCACCCCGACCGGGGCTTCACCGTCGAGCCACTGCGTGAGCCGGTCGGCGCCCTGCGCCGCCGAGTCCGCGACCACGGTCAACCGGTGCTCCAGCTGAGTGCGACGCACCGTGGCGGTGTGCGCCAGCGTGCTCAGCGGCACGGCTCGCGGGTCGAGGGCGGCTAGATGGTCGCGGTAGGCCTCGGCCATCGCGGTCAGCGCCTGGGAGGTGGCGGCGGAGATCGGGATCACCCGAGGCCGCGACCGTGGCCGCGGCTCCAGTTGCCCGGCGGGCCCTGGGCCCGCCTGGTCCGCGTGATCGGCCTGGTCTGCCTCGTCATGCTCGACCCGTGGGGCGGGGCCGAGAACGACGTGGGCGTTGGTACCGCCGGCCCCGAACGAGCTGACGGCGGCGTGCCGGCGCTCGTCCGGCACATCCCAGTCCTGCCGGGTGGTGGGGATGAACAGCCGGGTGCCGTCCAGGCTGATATGCGGGTTGATCTGCTCCAGATACAGGTGCGGCACGAGGACCCGGTGATGGATGCTCAGCGCCGCCTTGATCAGCCCGGCCAGTCCGGCGCCGGCCTCCAGGTGCCCGATGTTGGTCTTGATCGAGCTGAGTGCGCACGGTGCCGATTCGGCGTCGCGGGCCCCGTAGACCGAGCACAGCGCCTCCACCTCGATGGGGTCGCCGAGGACGGTTCCGGTACCGTGCGCCTCGACCAGCGTCACCCGGTCCGGAGTCAGTCTGCTGTTCTCAAGAGCCTGCGAAATGACTGCCCGCTGGGACCGGCCGCTGGGTGCGGTGAGCCCGTTGGTCAGCCCGTCCTGGTTGACCGCCGAGCCGTTGACGACCGCCCAGACCGCGTCGCCGTCGGCGATCGCGTCGGACAGCCGCTTGAGGACGATCGAGGCCACGCCTTCGCCGCGGGCGTAACCGTCGGCCCGCGCGTCGAACGTCCGACATCGGCCGTCCGGGGACAGTGGCAGGCCCTTGGCATGGGCCACGGTCATCGTCGGCGACAGGATCAGGTTCGCTCCCCCGACCACCGCGAGGTCGCACTCCCGGTTGCGCAGGCTCTGCGCGGCCAGGTGCACGGCCACCAGCGAGGAGGAGCAGGCGGTGTCCAGCGTCATGCTCGGCCCGCGCAGGTCCAGCAGGTAGGACAGCCGGTTGGAGATGATGCAGTTGGCGCCGCCGACCACGGTGTAGGTGTCGGCGCCGTCCGGTTCCTCCATCTGCAGATGCAGATAGTCCGAGGAGTTGGCGCCGACGAACACGCCGGTCGCGCTGCCGCGCAACCGGTCCCGGGTCAGGCCGGCGTCCTCCAACGCCTCCCAGGCGACCTCCAGGAAGAGCCGCTGCTGCGGGTCCATGCGGACCGCCTCGCGCGGCGAGATGCCGAAGAAGTAGGGGTCGAAGTGGTCCACGGCGTCGAGGAAGGCGCCGAAGCGGACCGGCATCCGGCCCGGGGTCTGCGGGTCGGGGTCGTAGTAGGCGGCGGCGTCCCAGCGGTCCGCCGGGATCGGGGAGATGGCATCGAAACCCTTCTCCAGTGCGTCCCATAGATCAGCCGCGGAAGAGATACCGCCGGGCAGTCGGCAACCGATGCCGACGATGGCGATGCTCTCCCGCTTGGCCAGTTCCAGGGCGTCGATCCGGTTGCGGAACTGCTGGACGGCTGCCAGCGCTCGTTTCAGGGTGCCGTCCGTGGCCTGCGCCTGGCGAGGCGGGGTCATCTAGATCGTCTCCATCCGCACGTTGAGCTCGGCGAGTTCGCGTTCGAGCAGAGCCGCCGGGCTGTCCGACAGTTCGCCGTCGGCGGGTTCGCCGATCGGATGGGGGTGGCTTTCACCGGGGGTGGGGGACGCCGGTGTGGGCACCGGAGCCGGGTCGTCCAACGGGATGTCCAGACGCTCGGCGAGGAACGGCGCCATCTCCTGGACGGTCGGGTAGTTGTAGGCGAGCGTGGCCGACAGCCGTATCCCGTAGATGCGGCCCAGGCGGTTGCTCAGTTCCAGGGCCAGCAACGAGTCCAGGCCCAGGGTGCGCAGCGGCCGGTTGGCCTCCACCCGGTCCGGGGCGATCCTGACCACCTTGGCGATGGCGTCGCGGACTGCTCCTTCCAGCGCCGCCCGCCGCTCGGGGCCGGAGGGCAGCGCGGCTATCAGCTCTCTGCCGCTCTGTTCGGCCCCTTCACCGATCGCGGCCAGATCGGCGCCGTCCGGATCGATGTCGGCGGGGTCGGCCAGCTGCGGCATCTGCGCCAGCCGGACTCCGCGCAACCCGGAGACCTCGGCCAGCACGGTGCCGTCCGGGTCGTAGAGCCGGACGTCGGCGGCCCAGTGCCGACCGTCCTCGTCGGCCCGGCAGACGGCGTGGGCCCAGAACGGACCGGTCGGACATCGGTGCAGGACGAGCCGGCCCAGACCCTCGCTGAGGAAGGCCTCGGTGTCCTCGCCGCCCCAACCCGGGCCGAGCATCGGCGCCACCGCGGCCTGCAACGCCGCGTCCAGCAGCGCCGGATGCAGCTGGTGCGCTCCACCGGAGCGGACCACCTCGGCCGTGGGCTCGACCAGCGCCAAGGCTTCGGCGCCTTGCCGGCAGATCCGGGTGAGGCCCTGGTAGGCCGGACCGTAGTCGAGGCCGTGCGCGCTCAGGATCCGGTAGTAGTCGGGGCCTGATACGCGTTCCTCGAATTGCTTCTCCAGGGTCGTCAGGTCGCCGCGCTCGGCCGGCGCTTCGTCCTCGGTATACGAGACCTGCATCTGCGCGACGCAGGCCGCGCCTTCCGGTCCCGGTGCGAAGACCCGCAGCCGCGCGGTCTGGTCGGCGCCGCCTTCCAGAACCGCCTGAACCCGGCGGGTCCCCCGCTCGGGGATCACCAGCGGCTCGCGGAATGAGAGCTCTGATATGACGGGCTTGCGGTCCGGACGGACTTCGGCGCACGCGGCGAGCGCCAGCTCCACGTATCCGGCGCCGGGCAGTACCGCGGCCCGGCCGATGCGGTGGTCCCGGACCGCGGCGACGTCGCGATCGTAGGACATCTGCCAGTAGGAGGTGCCGGGCTCGATCGGCGAGTCGAACCGCTGGCCGAGCAGGGCGTCGCGGACGGTGTCGCGGACGCCGGCCGACTCGACCGGGCCTTCGAGGTCCGGCAGCCAGTGCCGGTCCCGCTGCCACGGATAGGTGGGCAGCCGTACGCCGCGCCGGCCGGGCGTGGCAAGCTTCGCACGGTCCAGCCGGCCCCCGCGGACGAGCAGCCGTCCCGCGGATTCCAGCAGCGTGTCGTGCTCGGTCTCGTTGCGGCGCATCGAGGGCAGGGCGGCGACTTCGGTCCCGTGTTCGACGGCCACCTGCTCGACGGCCGGCAGCAGGATCGGGTGCGGACTCATTTCCACGAAGACCTCGACGCCGGCCCCGATCAGCGCGGCGATCTGGTCGCCGAACAGCACCGGGTCCCGCAGGTTCGCGACCCAGTAGGGAGCCTGCAGCTGGGAGCCGTCCAGCACCTCGCCGGTGACCGTCGAGTAGATCGGCACGGTGCCCGCCCGCGGGCTCACATCCGCCAGTTCCGTCAGCAGGTCGGGGCGGAGCAGGTCCATCTGCGGGCTGTGCGAGGCCACGTCCACCTTGACCCAGCGATGGAACACTTCCCGGGCGGTCAGCTGCTCGGCGATCCCGCTCAGGACGTCGCGGTCGCCGGAGAGCACGGTCGAGCGCGGGCTGTTGTTCACCGCCAGCGACACGACGTCCTCGTGCCCTGCGATGGCTTCGCGGGCCTCGTCAACGGTGAGCTCCACGGCCAGCATCGCGCCGGTGCCGCTGAGCCGCCGCATGATCAGGCTGCGGCGGCAGATGATCCGGGCCGCGTCCCGCAGCGAGATCGCGCCGGCCACGTAGGAGGCGGCGACCTCGCCCATGCTGTGCCCGACGACGGCGAACGGCTCGACGCCCCATGAGCGCCACAGCGCGGCGAGCGCGACCTCGATCGCGAACAGCACCGGCTGCACGACGTCGATGCGCTCCAGCCGCGAGTCCGCCTCGTCGCGCCCGAGTTCGTCCTCGATGGACCAGTCGGCGAACTCGGCGGCCGCGGCGTCGCACTCGCGGATCGCGGTGTGGAAGACCGGCTCGGTGCGCAGCAGGGCCCGGGCCATCCCCAGCCACTGCGCGCCTTGGCCGGGGAAGACGAACGCGACCTTCGGCGAGGTCCCGACGGGTTGTTCGGATACGGACAACCCGGCCGGCGCGCCGCCGAGCGCGAAGTCCTTCAGGTCCCGGAACAGGCCCTGGATGTCGTGCGCGGGCAGAGCCAGCCGATAGGGCTGCAAGCCCCGCCGGTTCGCGGCCTCGACCAGATCCGGCAGACGGACATCAGGGTCCTGTTGATCCGGCCCGGTGTCCGCGACCGCTTCGGCGAGCGCCCGCAACGCCTCTGGGGCTTTGGCGGACAGCACGAACAGCTCGCCGCGCGAGTCGGCCCGGCCGGGCAGCCGGACGTCCACGCCGTGACCGGCGAGCGCGGCCAGCAGCTCGAACGGCCCGGACCGGTCGTCGTCGTCCCGGCGCATAGCGCCGAGCACCGGCACCTCGCGCCCGGTCTCGGCGGCGCTGTCCTCGGCGCTCTGCCTCAAGGCGGCCAGCAGCACCGGGTGCGCGCTGATCTCGACCAGCAGGTCGCAGTACCCGGCCAGGGCCAGGCCGGTGGCCTCGGCGAGCCGGACCGGCCGGCGCAGGTTCGCCACGAAGTACTCGGCCGAGGCGCTCGGCCAGTCCAGCGGCTCGGCGGTGACCGTGGAGATCATCGGGAGCCTCGGCGGGTGCGGCGTCAGGGTGCCGATGGCGGCGGTGAGGTCCGCGGTGACGGCGTCGATCGCCGGGCTGTGCGCGGCCAGGTCGACCCGGATCAGGGAGCTGAGCACGCCTCGGCTCTTCAGATCCGCGACGATCGCCGCCAGCTCGGTCTGCTCCCCGGCCAGGGCGGTGGTGCGGGGGCCGTTCATGGTCGCCACTTCGGCCCTCGCCCCGCGCTCGGCCAGATAGGCCCGCAGGTCGTCGGCGGCCATCTCGGCGACCGCCATGCCGCCGCCCAGGCCCGCGACCCGGCGTTGCTGATCGCTGTAGTGGTGGACCAGGCGTACGGCGTCGGGCAGGTCGAGCACTCCGGCGATGACGCTCGCGGCTATCTCGCCGAGGCTGTGTCCGACCACGACGTCCGGACGCGCACCGGCGGCTTCCAGCCACCGGGCCAACGCCACCTGGAGGGCGAACAGGATCGGCTGCACGACGCCGACGTCACCGGTTCCCTCATAGGTTTCCTCCCGCAGTAATTCCTCTACCAGGGACCACTCGACATAGCGGGAAAGCTCTCTATCGCATTCTTCGAGTACGGCCCGGAACACCGGTTCGGTGCGATACATCCGGCGCCCCATGCCGAACCACTGCTGGCCATAGGGTGAACAGATGAAGCCGAGCTTGGGGCGCGTCTCGGTGGACGCCGGGGAAAAGTCGTGAGGAGTCTGCTTAGGAGACTCCTCGAATCTCTCAAGAATCACATGGACATTGGTGCCGCCCCAGCCGAAGGCACTGACCCCGGCGAGCGGTTCCGTGCCTTCCGGCCAATCCTCGCACTCCACCGGCACACGAACGCCGAGCCGCTGGAACGGTATATGCGGATTCGGCTGCTCGAAATGCAGGCTCGGCGGTATTCGGCGGTGCCGCAGGATGAGCGCGGTCTTGATGAACCCGGCGACGCCGGCGGCGGCCTCCAAGTGGCCGATGTTGGTCTTGACCGAGCCCAGCACCAGCGGCTCGGCCCGGCCCGGGCCGAGCACCGCGCCCAGCGCCGCGACCTCGATCGGGTCGCCGAGCATGGTGCCGGTGCCGTGCGCCTCGACGTAGCCGACCCGCTCCGGGGCGATCTCGGCGACCCGGTAGGCCTCGCGCAGCACCTCCTGCTGGGCGATCGGGTTCGGCGCGGTCAGGCCGTTGCTCAGGCCGTCGTTGTTGGTCGCCGAGCCGCGGATCAGGCACCAGAGGTCGTCGCCGTCGGCCAGCGCCCGGGACAGCGGCTTGAGCACCACCACGCCGCAGCCCTCGCCGCGTCCGAAGCCGTCGGCGCGGGCGTCGAAGGCCTTGCACAGCCCGTCCGGGGCCAGGCCGCCGAACTTGGTCAGCGACACCATGGTGTCCGGGTTGAGCAGCAGGTTCACCCCGCCGGCCAGGGCCAGCACCGACTCCCCGGTCCACAGGCTCTGACAGGCCAGGTGGATCGCCAGCAGCGAGGAGGAGCAGGCCGAGTCCAGCGTCACGCTGGGGCCGCGCAGGTCCAGCGCGTAGGAGAGCCGGTTGGCGACCATGTTGGCGGCGCGGCCGGTCGCGGAGTGCGTGGACAGGGTGTCGCGGTGGCCGGCCGCCAGGTCGGCGTAGTCGTGCCAGATGCTGCCGGCGAAGACCCCGGTCCGGGTGCCGTGCAGGTGCTCCTCGGCCAGCCCGGCGTCCTCCAACGCCTCCCAGGCGACCTCCAGGAACAGCCGCTGCTGCGGGTCCATTTCCTGGGCCTCACGCGGGGAGATCCCGAAGAACAGCGGGTCGAAGCCGTCCAGCGGCTGGTCCAGGAAACCGGCCCGGGCGGTGACCATCGTGCCGGCGGCCGCCGGATCGGCGTCCACCAGGCCTGTCACATCCCAGCGCTCGGCGGGCACCTCGCGGACCGCGTCGCGGCCCTGGCTCAGCAGCCGCCAGAACTGGCTGACGTCCGCCCCGCCGGGGAACCGGCAGGCCAGGCCGACCACGGCGATCGGCTCCGGCGGGCCGTCCCGGCGGGTGCGCGGTCGCGGTGGGGCCGCGGCCGTGACACCTCCCACCAGGTGCCCGGCGAGGGCGCCGACGGTGGGATAGGCCCAGAGCACAGTAGGCGATATATGATCGCCGCACAATTCCGAAAGGGCGACGGCAAGATCGGTCGCCCGCATTGAATCAAGTCCGTACGCGGAGAACGGTTCGTCGTCGCGGATCTCCTCCGGGGCACAGCCCACTCGCCGGGAAATCTCCGAACGCAACCATTCGGCGAGTTCTCCCGTTGACAGCACGGTGAGTTCACTCAGCATTTCACTGTTAGACACGATCCCCCAACCCGAAAAAGAAAATTCATATCAGGGTTCGAATCGAGAGCCTACGGGAGCCCGGAACGCCGAGTCAAGCTACTTGTCTTACGGTCGGGTTACACTGGGAACAACCCCTTAGAGCTGCATGTTTCGAGCAGATAGCCAAGTGCTCGCAAACCCTTAAGGGTTTGCGAGCACTCAGCGCGGACCGCGGTACGGACGGTCCAGATCAGGCCGGGGCCCCCGACGGATTCGCGCCAGTGACCGGGTTGGTGCCCGCGGTCGACTGCGCGGTCGACTGTGCGGTGGCCGACTGTGCGGCGGCGGGCTCGGACACGGCGGACCCGACGGACCCGGCGCCCTCCGGCTCGGCGGCGGCCGGAACCGGCGGCGCGGGCGGCGGCATCGGCGGCGCCGGCGGCTGGTTCGGCAGCCAGCGCAACGAGACCAGCGCGGCCAGCACCGCGACGCCGGCGATCACCAGCATCGTGACCCGCATGCCGGACAGGTAGGCGTCCATCGCCTTGTGGATCAGGGCCGGGGCCTGCGTGGTCAGCCCGGCCGACTTGACCGCCTCCAGCGTCCCGCCGATCGAGCCGGCGGCGTCGTCGCGCAGATGGGCCGGCAACACGTTCACCGCGCTGCCGATCGAGTCCCGGTACTCCACCCCCAGGATGCTGCCGATCACCGCGATGCCCAGCGCCCCGGCCACCTGCCGGCCGGTCTGCGACACCGCCTGCCCGGCCGCCGCCTTCATCGGCGGCACCACGGACATCAGCGAGGCCGTCGCCGGGGCCATGATGCAGCCCCAGCCCAGACCGAACAGCAGCTGCGCGGCGATCAGCACCACCAGCGCGGTGCCGGCGCCGAAGGAGCTGGTGAGCGCGAAGGAGATCGCCATCGCCAGCGAGCCGGCCGTCACCACCATGCGCGGCCCGAACTTGGCGACCAGCTTCGGGCAGCGCGCCGAGACCACCATCGAGCCGATGCCCATCGGCAGCACCAGCAGACCGGCCTTCAGCGGCGAGTAGCCGAGCACCGCCTGGTAGTAGAACTGCGTGATGAAGATCGCGCCGATCAGCGCGAAGAAGCACAGCGCGATCACCACGGTGCCGGCCGAGAACCGCGAGTTCCGCAGCAGGCTGACATCCAGGGCCGGGGAGGCCATCCGGCGCTCGACGAACACCAGGACCGCGGCGAGCACCAGGCCGGCCGCGATCGGGCCCAGGACGTCGGCGCGGGTCCAGTCGTTCTTGTCGCCGCCGATCACGATGCCGTAGACCAGGGACGCGACCGCGACGATGGACAGCACCACGCCCAGCGGGTCGAACTTGGCCGGGTTCGGGTTCTTGAACTCCGGCACCAGCCAGATCATCAGCGCCACCGCGACCACGATCAGCGGCACGTTGACCAGGAACACCGAGCCCCACCAGAACTTGTCGAGCAGCAGGCCGCCCAGGACCGGGCCGACCGCGAAGGCCACCCCGGCCGCCGCCGCCCAGGCCGCGATCGCCTTGGCCCGCTCCATCGGCGGGAAGATCACGATGATCAGCGCCAGCGTGACGGTCGGCACCACGGCGGCGCCCACCCCCATCACCGCACGCCACAGGATCAGGGCCCCGATACTGGTGGAGAACGCGGCCAGCCCGGAGGTGGTGCCGAAGATCAGCAGACCGCCGATCAGGACCTTCTTGCGGCCGAAGCGGTCGGCGGTGACGCCCCCGGTGAACAGGAACGCCGCGAAGGTGATGAGGTAGGAGTCCAGCGCCCACTGCAGGTCGGCGTTGGAGGCGCCGAGCCCGGCCTGGATCTGGTTCATGGCGACGTTCAAGATCGTGAGGTCCATGACCACGATCAGTACGGTGACCGCGAGCAGCGCCAGAATCGCCCGGCGGCGCCCGGTGCTGAGATCAGGATTCATTGCGTCCTCGAGACTTGTGGCTGATTGCTGGGAACGGGTGCCAGGCGGGACCCTGCGAATTGGTGCTTTCGGCGTGGGTTCGGCGTTGGTGTGGTGCGGTGCGGGTGCGGGTGCGGGTGCGGTGCGGTGCGGGTTCGGCGTCTGTGCTGTGCGGTGTGGTGCCGGTGCGGGTTTGGCGTCTCTGCGTGCGGTGCGGGTCCGGATGCGGTGCGGGTTTGCCCGCTGTGCGATGCGATGCGGTGCGGGTTCGGCGCGAGACCGGCGCGATCTCGCCCCGGGTCGGCGCCGGATCCGAGACGGCACCGCAGCCTGGCCGCCGGGGGGGCTGGGGCCGCCCCTGGCCAGGCTGCGTCACACCGATCCGGCGCGGCTCACTCGGCCCAGGGCAGCGGGATCTTGTCCTCCTTGCCGGGAATCATGGCCTTGCCGCCGACCGCCATCGCGACCAGCGCCTGGGTGTCGCCGACCGCCTTGAGCTGCCGGGTGGCGCCGGCCGGGATGACCACCGCCTGACCGGCCTTGACCTGCTCGGCCGCGCCGTCGATCTCCACCTCGAAGGCCCCGGCGATGGGCATCCAGACCTGCTCCTTGTCGATCTGGTGGACCGGGGTGGAAAGGCCGTCCGCGATCTCCACCCGCCACGTGCTGACCTCGGTGCCGCCCTGGCTCGGCGCGGCCAGGCCGAACATCCCGCCGGCCGGGGTCCGGGTGGTGCGCTCTTCAGTCTCGGTAACCACGTACATCGCTTCAGCGCTCCTCGTATAAAGCTGCTTTACTTGCACCCTAAGCAAAGCAACAGGGATTGGTGTATGTCAACATGGGTGGGTGGACGCCACCGACCCGACAGACCCGCCCGAGAAGCCGATCGATCCACTTGAGGGCTCCGAACTGACCTTCCTGTTGGGTATGGCGTTCCAGCTCGTTCTCTCCGAATTCGTCCGCCGGCTGGACGTCGCGGGGTACTCCGACCTCAGGCCGATGCACGGTCTGGTCTTCCAGGCCCTGGGCACGACCGGCTCGACGAGCACCGAACTCGCCGAGAAGCTGAGCGTCACCAAACAGGCCGCCGGGCAGATCGTGGACGATCTCGAGGAACGCAAGTACGTGCGCCGCCTGCCGCACCCGGCCGGCGGCCGGCGCAAGCTGGTGGTGCTGACCGACAAGGCCTTACGGCATCTCACCGTGGCCGGCACGGTGCTGCGCGAGCTGGAGGAGGAGCTGAACGAGAAACTGGGCGAGCGCGGGCTGACCATGCCGCGGGCCGGCCTGGCCGCGGTCATCCGGACGATGGCCGGTGAGGATCTGCCGCCTCTGCGGCCGCTGTGGTGAGGCGCCTGGCCCGGCCCGGCGGTCGGACAGGTTACGCGGACCGGTCCGAACGCGCGGCCGGACTCCGGCGACGATCAGGCGTCCGCCGGGCCCGGTCCCGACCGGACATTGCCGCCGATCTTCCACGAGATGTGCGCAATATCGGTGCGCTCGGCACATTGCCGCCGCACCGAACAGATATCCCGTTCAGTGTGTCAACGGGTGAATTCACGAACGCCGCCGAAATGCCGCACCGCACCGGGATATCCCCGGCTCCCGATACCTCTGGATACCAGGTCAGGGGTGCTACCGGCGCCCCGATCGGCGGGCCCGGCCGACCGGGCGCGGCCCTCAGAATCAGTTCTCTGATTCCCGACGGGTGAGCACGATCGGCCCGTCCTCGGTGATGGCCACGGTGTGTTCGGCGTGCGCGGCGCGCGAACCGTCCGCCGAGCGGATGGTCCAGCCGTCGGGGTCGTAGACGATCCGGTCGGTGCTCTTGGCGAACCAGGGTTCCAGAGCCAGGACCAGACCCGGCCGAAGCACCAGGCCACGGCCCGATCGGCCGGTGTTCGAGATGTGCGGGCCCTCGTGCATGGTGCGGCCGATCCCGTGGCCGCCGAACTCGCCGTTGACCGGGTATCCGTAACCGCGGGCCACGGACGAGATCGCCTCAGAGATATCCCCTACCCGCCGGCCCGGATGCGCCTCCTCGATCGCCGCCTCCAACGCCTCCTCGGCGGCCCGGATGATGCGCAGATCATCAGCGGCCGGGGTCCCGACGATGACCGTGCGCGCCGAGTCGGCGGCCCACCCGTCGATCGTGACCGCGATGTCGGCCTTCAGCACGTCGCCGTCGCGCAGGACGTAGTCGTGCGGCAGGCCGTGCAGGACCGCGTCGTTCACCGACAGGCAGATGACATTGCGGAACGGGCCGCGCCCGAAGGAGGGCGAGTAGTCCCAGTAGCACGACACCGCGCCCCGCTCCTTGATCATCCCGCGCACGTGCCGCTCCAGGTCCAGCAGGTTGACGCCCACGTCGGCGAGCCGCCCGACCTCGGTCAGCACCTCGCCGACGAACCGCCCGGTGACGTGCATACGCTCGATTTCGGCAGGGGTCTTGAGCTCGATCATGGCTACCTCGCGGGGGGACTCGGCATCCACGGACGCCTACGGTATTTCTATACCGGTCACCGTAGCGCCTTCCGGTATAGAAATACCAGCCGTATCCTGAACCCATGGTCCGCCAACCACTGACCCCCCAGCAACTCGAAGCCGGCCGCCGACTGGGCTCCCGGCTGCGCCGGGCCCGGGCGGACCGCGACCTCGTCGAGGTCGCCAACGCGGCGGGCATCTCCCCCGAGACCCTGCGCAAGATCGAGACCGGCCGGCTGCCCTCGCCCGGCTTCGGCACCATCGTGTGCCTCGGCGCGGCCCTGGACGTGCCGGTGCAGGAACTGGCCGCCACGTGGCACGGCGCTGAGGTGGGGCTGGAAGCGGTCTCCTGAGCGGTCGGGCAGCGCGGCGCAATAAGTTGGGTTCCGAGCGATGAGTTTCGCATCGCGCAGTCGTCCAAGTGATTGAGCATGCCCGCAACGGGCGCCGGACCTGCCGCAGGAGGAGTCGACGATGAACAGCGCCGCTCGGAACAACGTCGCACGCCGGATGTACGAACTCGTGGAGCCGATCGGCCTCCTGCCGTACACAGCCGACGAACCCAACGAGACGATGTTCGCCCTGGGCTTCACCGACTACTGGGACACCTACTTCGCCGGCCGCGCCGCGCCCCTGGGCCAGGCCGGCCCCGAGGTGGTGGACGCGCTGTTCTACAACTTCGCCCCCGGCGAGGTGGCCCGCCACATCCCGAAGGTGTGGCGCACCACCACCCCCGAAGCGGCGATCGCCGCCCGACGCCAGGGCTGCGCGAACGCCCTGCGGCGGATCCTCGCCGACCGCATCGCGGAGCCCGCCTTCGCCCGCACCACTGAACTGTTGCTCAAGGCGGCGACCAGCGCTCCGTGCGAAGGCCGACCCATGTACGCCGCACTGCGCGCCCTCCCACTCCCCGACGACGTGGCGATCCGCTTCTTCCACGCCGGTTCCCTGCTTCGGGAGCACCGCGGCGACGGGCACATCGTGGCCCTGATGAGCGAGGGCATCGGCCGCACCGAGGCACACGTACTCGCAGCCCTCGACATGGACATGCCGGCGGAGAAGTTCGGTCGGATCCACCACCTTCCGGCGGCACAACTCGCCGCGGTGATCGACGGGCTGCGCGATCGGGGCCTGATCGGCGACGACGGATGGCTAAGCGAGCAGGGGCGCGCGGTCAAGCAGCGGATCGAGGCGCTCACCGACGAACTCGCGGCGAAGCCCTACGCGGGGCTGGCGGCGGGCGAGCTTGCTGAGCTCATCGCGGCGCTCGAACCTGTTGCCAAGGTGCTGATCGCCGCGCAGGACTAGCGCTCCAGCGGTCGCCGATGTTGGATCAGGAGCTTGAGGAGGGTCTGCGGTCCATCGCGGTGCCGGTGCGTGGCCCGCGAGGCCGGGCCGTAGGCGCGATCAACGTCTCGCTGCACGCCGCTCGCACCAGTGCGACCGAGGCTCAGCAGAACGTGTTGCCGATCCTGCGGCGCGCGGCACAGCGGATCGAGGACGATCTCGCGCTGCTGAGCTGACTGGAGCCGGCACCAAGGCCAGTACCAAGGCAGGCACTGGATCCAGTACCAGAGCCGGCACCAGAGCCCGCCCCCCTCAGCCAATAAGAACCCTTACTTGCCCGCCCACGGAGCCAGCGCCACATCCGTAGCCTCGACCAGAACCCGGTGGAACTCAGCCGGATCCTCGGGCTGGGCCGACCGCTCAAGCAGAACCTGCAACGCGGCGGTGATCGCGCCGATGAACGCCCCGGTCACGGCCGCCGCGCTGACCTCGTCCAGCGTGTCGGGGTACGCCGCCGCAAGCTGCCGCGCAATCTCACGCTGGGCATCCAGCTGGGCCTGGAGCGCACGGCCCCGCACCGCCGGCACGCTGCGGCTCAGCTTCAACCGCAGCGCCCCTTGCGGGCTCGCCATCTCGTCGCTCACCGCGCCGACGTCGCGCAGCGCGCGCAGCAGCGCTTCGGTCGGCGCCTCGTGCGGCGCGCGGGTGGCGATGGCATCGAGCGCGGTGCGGACCCGGGCGTCGCTCTCCGAGAAGAGCAGGTCCTCCTTGCTCGCGAAGTAGTTGAAGAAGGTCCGGGCCCCGACCTCGGCCGCCGCGGTGATGTCGGCGATGGTCGTCTGCTCGTAGCCGTCGCGGTCGAACAGGGTGACCGCGGCGTCGATGAGCGCCTGGCGGGTGCGGGCTCGCTTCCGGTCGCGCAGGGGTGCGGGTACTGGCGCCGGTGCGGGTACTGGCGCCGGTGCCGGTCCCGGCGCCTCGGGCTGATCGCTCACCGGGCCAGTGTACGCATCGACGGCAGTTTTGCAGTGATTGCATCTTTGCAGTGATTGCATCTACGCTGACCCCATGACCGACGTCCTGATCTGCGGGGCCGGCATCGCCGGCTCGACCCTCGCCTACTGGCTCGCCCGCGCCGGGCTGCGCCCCACCGTCGTCGAACGCTCGCCGGGCACGCGTTCCAGCGGCAACCCCGTTGACGTGCGGGGACCGGCGGTTCCCGTCGCCGAGGCGATGGGCGTCCTGCCACAGCTGCGCGCGGCGGCGACCGCGGCCACGACAGTGACGCTGCTCGCTGCGTCCGGGCGGCGCATCGCACGGATGCCCGCGCCCGCGGCCAGGGGTCGCGGCGGCGAGGTGGAGATAGCGCGCGCCGACCTCGCCGCGATCCTTTACGAGGCAGCCCGCCCCGATGCCGAGTTCCTGTTCGGCGACTCGATCACCGCGCTGCACGCCGACGCCACCGGTGTCGACGTGTGCTTCGACCACGCCCCCGACCGCCGCTTCGACCTCGTCATCGGTGCCGACGGCCTGCACTCGACCGTGCGCCGGCTCGCCTTCGGGCCCGAGCGCGACCACGTCCACCACCTCGGCCTCTACGTCGCGACGCTCCCCCTGGGCCGCCCCGCCGAACACGCCGACGAGGTGCTGCTCCACAACACGCCCGGCCGGCTCGCGTCGATCCACCCCGCGCGCGGCGAGGCGATCGCCGCGTTCATCTTCCGGGGCCCCGCGCTCCCCGACCTCGACTACCGCGACACCGAGCGGCACCGCGGCATCGTGCTCGACGCCTACGCCGGCGCCGGGTGGGAGGTCCCCCGATTGCTCGACGCGCTGCGCAAGGCCGACGACTTCTTCTTCGACGCCGTCAGCGCGGTCCGGCTCGACACGTGGAGCCGGGGCCGAATCGCGCTGGTCGGCGACGCCGCCTCGTGCGTCTCGCTGCTCGGCGACGGCTCCAGCCTGGCGATCGCCGGTGCCCACACACTGGCCGACGCGCTCGCGAACCATGACGACGTCGCCGAGGCGCTGCGTGGCTACGAGCACCGGCACCGCAAGCTGGTCGCGCCGAAACAGCGCAACATCGGTTTCGCGGCCGGGATGCTCGTCCCGAAGACCCGGCTGGGCGTGGACGCGCGCAACCTCGCCGCGCGGGTGATGCCCAGCGGCAGGCCCCGGCCCCGCGGCAGGCGCAGCGGCCAGGCCGCCTGACAGGTAGTGGCTGCCAGGTACTAGCAGGGCCTCCCGCTCGCCGACCGGCCCGTGTTCGATTGTCATGGAGACCGGAACGGAAAGGTGGACTGGGACATGGACAAGCGAATCCTGGGCAGCGGTGGTCTGGAGGTCTCGGCGGTCGGGCTGGGCTGCATGAGCCTGACCACGCGGGAGGAAGCACTACCGCTGATCCGCCGGGCGGTGGACCTCGGCGTGACGTTCTTCGACACCGCCGAGGTGTACGGCGGGCGGACCAACGAGACGTTCGTCGGCGAGGCGTTGGAGCCGGTGCGCGATCAGGTGAAGATCGCCACCAAGTTCGGCTTCAACATCGAGGGCGGCGTGCAGAACGGCGCGAACAGCAAGCCGGACCACATCCGCGAGGTCGTCGACGCGTCCCTGACCCGGCTGCGGACCGACCACATCGACCTGCTCTACCAGCACCGGGTCGACCCCGAGGTGCCGATCGAGGACGTCGCCGGGACCGTCAAGGAACTGATCGAGGCCGGCAAGGTCGGGCATTTCGGCCTGTCCGAAGCCGGGGTGGACGTCATCCGCCGCGCGCACGCCGTCCAGCCGGTGACCGCGCTGCAGAGTGAGTACTCGCTGTGGTGGCGCGAGCCGGAGCAGGAGATCCTGCCGACGTTGCGGGAACTCGGCATCGGCTTCGTCCCGTTCAGCCCGCTGGGCAAGGGCTTCCTCACCGGGAACATCACCTCAGCCGCGGACGTGTCCGGCGCCGGCGACCGCCGCTCGATCTTCCCGCGGTTCACCGACGAGACGATCCAGGCCAGCCAGGGGCTCGTGCACCTGCTGGAGCGGATCGCCAAGCGCCACGGCGCGACGACCGGCCAGATCGCGATCGCCTGGATCCTCGCCGAGGACCCGAACGCGGTGCCGATCCCCGGCACGCGCCGGATCGAGCGGCTGCAGGAGAACGTCGGCGGGGCGAACGTCACGCTCAGCGCCGAGGACCTGGCGGAGATCCAGGATGCCGCCACGGCGTTCGAGCTCACCGGCGACCGCTACCCGGAAGCCATGCAGCGGCTCATCAACCGCTGACCTACTGCCCTGCCGACGGCCTGCCTGACCACCGGTAGGGTTTGGTCGCATGCGGAACGAAGACGGCAACACCGACCGGCTGCTCGCCCACTACAGACGCTTCCTGGGCGAGCAGCACCGGGTCTATGACGGCGAAGCGGAGCAGGAGCCGCCGCGCCCATACGACCTGGTCGAGTACCGGCTCCCGGAGCCCGGCGTCAGCGCCTGGGTCACCAACGGCCTGCGGACCCAGCCGATCAGCACGCTGCGGGCCCAGGAGCTGTTCTGCTTCCTGCGCGAGAGCCAGCGCGTGACCGCCGGCACCCTCACCGCGATGGCCGCCGACGCCGTCCTCGGGCAGATGACCGGGCTGGAGTACGACGACGTCGTCAAGCACGACAGCCCGCTCATCGAGGGCACGCGGATCCACGGCGTGGTCGCCTATCCCAACCCGGTCTTCGGCACCGACTTCGATCTGGTCGACGACCGCGTCTCCCGGCTCCAGCTGCAAATCATCACCCTGATCCCGGTCACCCCCTCCGAGATCGAGTTCGTCGCCGAGGAAGGCGCCGACGCCCTCTGGGACGTCTTCCGGGACAACGACATCGACATCCTGGACATCAACCGCGCTCCGGCCCTGTAGCCGTGCCCCGATCTCGCGACCGTCTCAACGGTTGTGCGGGTAACGCACCCAAGAATGCTGCGACGATACCCTTGCCGGCATGACCAGCGATTTGTCCACCAGGCAAGATGACGCCGCATCGCAGGACGCGCACAGCCGCCTGCTGGAGCTCCGCGCGAGCATCGACAACCTCGACTCGGCGGTCGTGCACCTGCTCGCGGAACGCTTCAAATGCACCCGGCAGGTCGGCCGCCTCAAGGCCGAACACGGCATGCCGGCGGTCGACTCCGACCGGGAGACGGTCCAGATCCGGCGCCTGCGGCTCCTGGCCGAGGAATCCCACTTGGACCCGGAGTTCGCCGAGAAGTTCCTGACCTTCATCATCGACGAGGTGGTCCGCAACCACCGCTCGCTGTGACCGCGACCGCCACAGCGACGACTGAGAACCACGCGGGGAGTTAGAACCACAGGGAGTCAGAGCCGCACAGGGAGCTACAAACAAGCGGGGGCGGCCGGACCCGGCACGGGAGCAGACGCCGGGGCGCGGTCCGGTCGCGTCCGCAACGCGCCGGCCAGCACGGCCAGCGCCGCCGCGGAAACGGTGATCAGCGCGAAGGCCGCCGGATAGCCCGCGGCACCGGCCGTCCAACCGATCGCCGCCGGGGCGATCAGCCCGGACAGGTAGGTGATGGTGGCGACGCCGGCCACGCTCTCACCGAGCGAATTCCCCTTACGTCCGGCGGCACTGAACACCAGGGGCACGTTCATCGCGAGCCCGATGCCTATCAGGGCGAGTCCGAGCATGCACGGCCACGGCGTGCGGAACAGCACGACCAGAACCCCGCCGCACGCGGCCACGATCCCCCCGGCGCGGACCGCCGCGACCGGTCCGGTCCGACGCACCAACACGTCGCCGAACAGCCGGGTCGCGGTCATGCTCAGCATGAACAGCGTGTAGGCGGCGGCCGCGACCGTGGGCCCGGCGCCGACCGCCTTGGTGACGTAGACCCCTGACCAACTCGTGGTCGCGCCTTCGGCGAAGGTTCCGCAGAAGCCTGCGATGCCGATGCCGAGGATCGCGCGGGTCGGCAGGGCGAACCGGCGCGGCGCCGGAGCGTTCTGGTCTGGACCGTTCGCACCGATGTCGTTCGCGCCGAGGCTGGAGGTATCGGGGCTCAGCCCGCGTCCGGCATACCAGGCCCCGACGACCAGCACGGCGCTCGTGACGATCAGGCGCAGGCGCAGATCCAGGTGCAGTTGCGCGGCGAGGATGCCGGCGCCACCGGCGACCAGGCTGCCGAGGCACCACATCCCATGCAGCCCGGACATGACCGATCGGCCCGAGCGCCGTTCCAGCGCCACGCCTTGCGCGTTCATCATCACGTCGCTTCCGCCCGCGGCCATGCCGAGCAGCAGATACGCCGGGAAGAGCAGGACCGGGCCACCGGCCAGGACCGGAGCCGGAAGCAGCAGACACAACAGGAGGATGAGCGACCGCGTGGCACGCGCGGCGCCGATCCGGTGGGCGACGCGGTTCGCCGTCGGCATCGCGATGAAGGAGCCGATGGGCGCGCAGAACAGCACCAGGCCCAACGCGGTGGGGCTGAGCCGGTCGTGCGCCTGGAGCCAGGGCAGGGAGGTGGCCAGAGTGCCCGAAACCATTCCGTGGACGACGAAGATGAGCATGATGGCACGGTGCCGGACCCGGTCCTGGTCCCGGTCGTCTGAGTAGAGAGCCGGCGGGCTGTCCGAGCGCTGCGGGGTGCTGAGCTGAGTCACGGGAGGAAACTATCAGGGACCCTTCCTGATGGAAAGTGAAATAATCAGGGTCCCTTCCTGATTACTATGGGCCCATGAAGACCGCGACCCCGGCCACCGCCCGCGCGATCAACGACCGGCTGGCCCTCGACCTGCTGATCGAGCGCGGCCCGCTGACCGCGCCGCAGCTGCGGGAGCTGACCGGACTGTCCCGGCCCACCGTCGCCGACCTGGTGGAACGGCTGGGCACGGCCGGGCTGGTGGAGTCGGTGGGCGAAGCCGAGGAGACCCGGCGCGGACCGAACGCCCGGCTCTACCGGCTGATCGCCGAGCGGGCCCACGTCGTCGGCGTCGACCTGCGCCGCACCGGGTTCACAGCGACCGTCGCCGACCTGACCGGCGCGACAGTCGGGACGGCCACCCGGCGATTCGACGCTACAGACACCGCAGACGCCGCCGACACCGCCGCAGCCGCCGATGCCACAGATGCCGCCGACGCCGCCGACGCCCCAGCGATCGCGCCCCCTGCGAACGGCCCGCGCCGCGCGCCCGACCTGATCGCGTCCCTGGCCGAAGCCATCACGCAAGCCGCGAACGGACGCCAACCGCACATCGTCGTGATCGGCGCGCCCGGCATGGTCCACCCGCACTCGGGCCAGTCGACCGCGGCACCCGACATGCCCGGCTGGCGACCGGATCTGCCGGACGAACTCGAGCGCGTCCTGGGTGTCAGGGTACTGCTGGAGAACGAAGTGAACCTCGCGGCGGTCGCCGAGCACCGCCTCGGCGCGGCGGCCGGCCACGCGGACTTCGTGCTGCTGTGGCTGGACGAGGGCGTGGGCGGCGCGGTCGTACTGGACGGCCGGCTCCGCCGCGGCGCCTCAGGCGGCGCCGGCGAACTCGGCTGGCTGGAGGTCGACGGCGCCGAGTTCTGCGACACGATCGCACCGGAGGTCCGCGCGACCATCGCTCCCGAAGAGCTCGCCGAGCGGATCGCGAAAGGCGCGTTCGCCGCGATCTCGGTCCTGGACCCCGGGCTCGTCGTGCTCGGCGGCAGCGCCGGACGGGCCGCCGGCGAACCGCTCGCGGCCCTGGTCGCGGCCCGGTTGGCCACCAAGTCGCCGATCGAGACCGAGGTGCGGGCCAGCACGGTCGAGGGTGACGCCGTGCTGCACGGCGCCGTGCTGACCGGGCTCGACCTGGCGCGCGAGGAGGTATTCGGCGGCTGACCTGCTCAGAGCATTGATCTCGACGGTGCGGCGTTGGGACTAGTAGCGCTGTATCAGGCAACGTTTGCCCGGGAGCTTTCGCGGCGTGGATCGCGATGTGCCGGTCGGCGGGTGGGATCCGTTGGCGGGTGGAGATTGCTGGGTGCTGGGGTTTGTGGGCCGGGTTGCGGTTTGGGTGTGGGTTGAAAGGCGATTTTTACGGCCTTCGGTCATAGTTGTGCCGGTTCGGGGTTCGTGGCGGTGGGTTTGTAACTCGGCTGCCGGTTTCCGCGTTCACAACCCCGCCCCACCTCAGGCCTCTTCAACTCCAGCAAGTCAGAGCAAGGGCAAAGGGCCAGATCAAGAACAAGATCAACAGCACAGTCAAGGTCAAGGTCAAGAGCCATGGTGAAGAGCCGGGCCTCCGGCGGGCCTCGGCAACCTCAGGGAAACTAGCGCGGTTCCCTAGGGTGGCCGATCTAGTCTCAGCGGCTGCGGTCCCTGAGGTGGTTACGGTCCGTTCCCCACGGTCGCGTCGTCAGCCCGATGGGTACAGCACCGGTGTCCGGGGGTAAAGTCCGCGCGCGGCGGTTGGCCATTTGAGCTGCGGTTTTGTTCAGCGCGAACTTGACCCCCGGCCACCGGCACAATGCCGCGTAGTTAAGGTTTTGGTGGGGGTGTCAAGGGGCTGGTTGGTGGTGTGAACGAGACCTCTGATACATCGGTTCTTGTCTAGAGAAGCCG
>NZ_JAAFYZ010000072.1 GCF_018274385.1 Catenulispora pinistramenti
GGCCCCCACCTCCAGCACCCGCTTGCCCGCCAACTCCGTCCCCAGCAGCCGCGCCTCGGCCTCGTCCAGCCCCTCCGGGCACCAGACAAACCGGGCATCGCCCAGGAACGCACCGTGTTCGGCCTGGTATTCGTCGGCGTTGGCGTCCCACCAGCCCCGGTTCGCCCGGATCGTGGCGGAATCTGACAGGTGACGCCGGGCCACTCGGACCGTATCGTTATCTTCGATTCCGGGGTCGCCGGTGTATTCCGGCGACTCTTCCGTCACATCGGTCACAGTGCGGGCATCCTTTCCGCGGCGGGTCGACTGCGGGTCGTGAGACGATCACGCAGGTTGAGACTGTAGCGGTGGGCCCGGCTCGGTGCCGTCGGCGCCGTGGGCCGACCCGGCGTCCCCGGTGGGGCCGGGTATCGGATTGACCACGCGTGCGTACGACCCGTATTCTGGGCGATGCGCTGCGGGCAGGTTCTGAATCTTCTTCGCTGGACACCCGATCCTCGTCGACCGTTCGGCTCTTGACTGGTGACGGACTTCTCCCAGCGCCGGCATCCCCAGCCGGTGGAGGCCGTCGCCCACAATGTGTCCGTATCCGGAGCCCCCTTCCCCATGACGAGCAGCACCGAGACCGCCCGAACGCCTCAGGTCGCCATCAACGACATCGGTTCGGCGGAGGAATTCCTCGCCGCGATCGACCAGACCATCAAGTACTTCAACGACGGCGACATCGTCGAGGGTGTCATCGTCAAGGTCGACCGGGATGAAGTCCTGCTCGACATCGGTTACAAGACCGAGGGCGTGATCCCGTCGCGGGAGCTCTCGATCAAGCACGACGTCGACCCGAACGACGTCGTCGCCGTGGGCGACCACATCGAGGCCCTCGTCCTCCAGAAGGAGGACAAGGAAGGCCGCCTGATCCTGTCCAAGAAGCGCGCGCAGTACGAGCGCGCCTGGGGCACGATCGAGGAGATCAAGGAGAAGGACGGCATCGTCACCGGTACCGTCATCGAGGTCGTCAAGGGTGGTCTCATCCTGGACATCGGTCTCCGTGGCTTCCTGCCGGCCTCCCTGGTCGAGATGCGCCGCGTGCGGGACCTGCAGCCCTACGTGGGCAAGGAGCTCGAGGCCAAGATCATCGAGCTGGACAAGAACCGCAACAACGTGGTCCTGTCCCGCCGTGCCTGGCTGGAGCAGACGCAGTCCGAGGTCCGCCAGAACTTCCTCACCACCCTGCAGAAGGGCCAGGTCCGCTCCGGCGTCGTGTCGTCGATCGTGAACTTCGGCGCCTTCGTGGACCTGGGCGGCGTGGACGGCCTGGTGCACGTCTCGGAGCTGTCCTGGAAGCACATCGACCACCCCTCCGAGGTCGTCGAGGTCGGCCAGGAGGTCACGGTCGAGGTCCTGGACGTCGACATGGACCGCGAGCGCGTCTCGCTGTCCCTGAAGGCGACCATGGAGGACCCGTGGCAGACCTTCGCCCGCACCCACGCCATCGGCCAGGTCGTGCCCGGCAAGGTCACCAAGCTGGTGCCGTTCGGCGCGTTCGTCCGGGTGGACGAGGGCATCGAGGGCCTGGTCCACATCTCCGAGCTGGCCGAGCGCCACGTGGAGGTCCCGGAGCAGGTCGTCAACGTGGGCGACGAGATCTTCGTCAAGGTCATCGACATCGACCTGGACCGCCGTCGCATCTCGCTGTCCCTGAAGCAGGCCAACGAGGGCCTGACCGGCGACATCGAGACCGACCAGTTCGACCCGGCGCTGTACGGCATGGCCGCCACCTACGACGACCAGGGCAACTACATCTACCCCGAGGGCTTCGACCCGGAGACCGGCGAGTGGCTCGAGGGTTACGACGCCCAGCGTGAGGTGTGGGAGCAGCAGTACGCCGACGCGCACACCCGGTACGAGTCGCACCAGAAGCAGATCGCCGAGGCCCGCAAGGCCGACGCCGAGGCCGGTGTCCAGGAGAACGCCGAGGGTGCGCCCTCGTCCTACTCCTCGGGCGTGGTCGAGGAGAGCACCGGCGGTGCCCTGGCCTCCGACGAGGCCCTGGCCGCGCTGCGCGAGAAGCTGTCCGGCGGCCAGAGCTGAGCTGTCCGGGAAATCCGGAGGCTGAGCTTCACCGCTTTGTAACAGCATCGAGCTGAAATACCCCGTCTGCCTTGTGCGGGCGGGGTATTCGCTATTGTTTCGACGTGTATTTGACGGGATCCAGAACCGCCAAGCGCATCCAGGAAACCAGGAGCACGCGGGAGCGGGTCCCGTTCAACGTCAAGATGCTGGGCACCGTGAGCCTGCTGACGGACGTCTCCTCGGAGATGCTGGTCGCGGTGGTCGGCTACTACTTGCTCAACGTCCTCCACGAGACCCCGACGGCGATCGGGTTCCTGGACGGCCTCTACAACGGCATCCCCGCGCTGCTCGCCATCCCGGCGGCGTACCTGTCCGACCGCTGGCAGCGTAAGAAGCTCCTCGCGGGGATCGGCTACGGCGCCTCCGCGGTGACCAAACTAGGGTTCCCCGTGGTCGGGCCCTCCTTCGGCGGACTGAGCGGGCTCCTCAGCGCGGACCGCTTCGGCAAGGGTCTGCGTTCCGCCCCGCGCGACGCACTCATCTCCCTGTCGTCCCCGCCGCAGATCCTGGGCCGCTCGTTCGGCGTGCACCGCATGCTCGACAACATCGGCGCCGCCACCGGCCCGCTCATCGCCTCCTTCGTCCTGCTGTGGACGACGAAGTTCGGCACGGAGCGTAAAGCGTTCGACGCCCTGTTCATCATCTCCTTCTGTGTCGCGGCCATCGGCCTGGTGGTGTTCTGCCTCTACGTGGCCGACCACAAGGACGAGTTGCGGGAACGTTCCGAGACGTCGCTGCGCGCGGCCTTCGGACTGCTCCGACAGGTGTGGTTCATCCGTACGGGGATCGCTGTAGCGCTGTTGGGACTCGCATGGGTGAGCGACACCTTCGTGTACCTGACGCTCCAGCACCGGATGGCCCTCAGCGCTTCCGAGTACGCGTTGCTCGCTACCGGCACCATGGGCATGTTCGTCCTCATGGCCATCCCCGTGGGCCGCCTCGCGGACCGCGTGGGGCGCTGGAAGGTGTTCGTCGTCGGGCACCTCCTGTTGGTCGTCGCTTATGCGTTGCTGGCTACGAACGTCCCTAACGGATTCCTTTTGGTCTCCGCACTCCTGCTTCCCGGCATCGCCTACGCGGCCACTGACGGCGTACTGATGGCCTATTGCGGCCCGCGCATCCCGGCCGCGCTGCGTACCTCCGGGCTCGCGGTGATGCAGTCGATCGGTGCGGTCGCCGGGTTCGTGTCGTCCGTCGCGTTCGGCACGGCTTGGTCGCACACCGATCCCAAGACCGTCATGCTCTGGTTCTCCGGTGCCATGGCCGTCGCCATCACCGTCTCCACGCTCCTGGTGTCGCCGTGGAAGGACAGCTCCGATGGCTGAGGCCGGGGCGGAGCTGCCCCGCGACAACCGGGCCAAGATCCTGATCTCCTCGATCGCGGTGCTGCTGGTGGTCGCCGTGGCGGCCGGGGTGACCGCGTTCCTGGGGCGCTCGACGAAGCGGGCCGGCATCAGCGGCGGCTTCACGGTCGCCGCCGGGCAGCTGACGTACCGGTCGATGGTGCAGGGTCCGGACTTCGGCAAAGTCGTGGAGCTCCCCACCGGGGCGGCGTCGAACGCGGTGCCGATGGTTTCCAGCGTGCAGTGCGAGCGGTCCTATACGGCTTCCGGCGTACTGCTCTGCCTCCAGTCCGAGGGCAACCTCATCAGCCAGCCCTATGCGGAGGTCTACAACAGTTCTTTCAAACAGATCAAGAAGCTCGCGATCACCGGTACGCCGAACCGTGCGCGGCTGTCTGCAGACGGTCGTATGGCCGCCTGGACGACCTTCGTAACCGGGGACTCTTATACGCAGCCCGGCGCATCTACCCGCGCATCGATCCTGGACCTTAAGACGGGGGCGTACGTCGACTCTCTAGAGAACTTCAACTCCTACGTGGACGGGAAGCTCTATAAGGCGGTCGACATCAACATCTGGGGCGTCACCTTCACCGCCGACGACAACACCTTCTACGCCACGATGGGCAGCAACGGTAATACGTGGCTCATGAAGGGCGACTTCAAGGCGCAGACGCTGACCTCCCTGCGAGAGAACGTGGAGTGCCCCTCGTTGTCCCCGGACGGGACCCGCCTGGTCTTCAAGAAGCGCGTCTCCGACGACATCCGCCACCCCTGGCGCTTCACCGTGCTGAACCTGGCCACCATGCAGGAGACCCCGCTGGCCGAGACCCGCAGCGTCGACGACCAGGCGGCGTGGCTGGACGACAACACCGTCATGTACGCGGTCCCGCACGACGACGACCCCGGGAGTGACCTGTACGCTGTGCCCGCCGACGGCACCGGCGTGCCGCGGCTGCTCGCCCCCAACGGGATGTCCCCGTCCGTCACCTCCGGGTGAGGCGGGGGAGCGGGGCCCGGGGCCGCGGAGGGCATGCCGCGGAAGCCCAGGGGGTGCGGAGCCGGTCCGAAGGCTTCTCGTCGCGCTCACCGATTCGATAGGTTGCCAAGCATGCGGACCCTTACGACCCCGGCCCCGGTTCCGGGCCCGGCCTCGGCACGCCGGACCCTGACACGCATATCCGCGCTCGGCCTCGCCTGCGCGGCGGCCCTGGCGCTGGCCGCGTGCTCCGGCGGCGGCTCGTCGAAGAAGGGCTCGTCGAGCACCAGCACCGCCGCCGGCTCGTTCCCCGGCGCCCAGTCGTCCAGCTCGGCGAGCCCCCAGCCCAGCTTCGACCCGGCGGCCGGCCCCACGATGACCCCGGCCCAGCTGCCGAAGAACTGCGACGGCCTGGTCACCGACGCGGACATGCAGCTGGCCCTGGGCAACCCGGTGAACGGCGGCGACTACTTCCAGCCCTTCCAGCCGACGGCCGCCAAGCAACTGGGCCGGGTGGTGTGCCAGTACGGCATCGTCCAGGACAGCACCGGCAAGATCACCAGCAACCAGATCGAGATCCAGCTGGCCATCTACGCCGACGCCGCCACCGCCCAGAGCCACGGCGCCGCCACCGTCGGCACCCTGGCCGGCCAGGGCGACCAGTACGCGCCGATCTCGGTAGCCGGGCACCCCGCCACCTACGTCACCGAGGCAGGCAAGGACGCCATCCTGGTGATGTACGACGGCAACCGCACCTTCCTGATCACCACCCAGGAGGCGCTGATCAAGGGCGACGACGCGAAGAACTTCACCCTCAAGATCGCCGAGGCGCTGTACAAGCACACCACGCCGACCCCGCCGCCCACCACACCCAGCACCGGCGCCCCCGGCGCGAACACTGCCCCCGGCACCCCGGCCTCAGGAGCCCCCAGCGCACCCGCCGGACAGCCCTCCGCGCCAGCGGGGCAGCCTTCAGCTCCGGCAGGTCAGCCCTCCGCCCCAGCCGGACAGCCCTCGGCTCCGGCAGGTCAGCCCTCCGCCCCGCCGAGCTCCGCACCCGCTGACTAACGGCTCGGTGCCAGTAGTAGGCAACCTGCTGCCCTTGCCGGTCAGCTGCCGCTTCGGCCGGACAACCTTCGATGTCGCCCAGCTCGGCGCTTGCCGGGCAAGCTCCTCGCCTGCCCGGGCAGCCTCCTGCTCTGGCCCGATCGGCTTTCCGTGCCGGCCGGCTTGGGGCTCGCCGGGCACGGGCTAGTGCCGCGTCAGGCAACGTTCGCCCTGTCGGTGTGGTGAGTCCCGCCGCCAGGGTAGATGTATCAGACTTGGTTGATGGCGGAACGGGTTCAGGTTCGCGAGATCGATGACGACGAGGGTGGTCGGCTGTTGCGGATAGTGCGGCGGGGCACCGGGTCGGTGGTGACCTGGCGTCGGGCGCAGATGGTGTTGTTGTCGGCGCAGAGGATGTCCGTAGCGAAGATCGCGAAGTCCAAGCCGGTCGAGCACGCACTACCGTTCTCGACCTGGAGCCTGTCCAGACTCGCGGACTTCCTGGTCACCGAGGGGTGGTCGACGACATCTCCCACGAGGGCCTTCGGGTCCTGCTCCGTGACGAAGGCGTCTCCTTTCAACGCATAAAGACCTGGAAGACCTCCAAAGACCCTGATTACGCGACGAAGAAGGCCAGAGTCGAGCACCTGTACGCGATCGCCGACGGCGAGGTGATACCAGAGCTCGGCGAACCGGCGATCGTGTTCTGCCTGGACGAGTTCGGGCCGCTCAACCTCATGGCACTGGGCCGAGCGCGGCGGCAGGCACAAAGACCCTGACCGGAAGCCGCGCCCGCGACGCCGGGCCACCTACAACCCGCAACGACGGGGTCCGGCACCTGTTCGCGGCCTACGACCTGGCGCGAGACCACCTGTTCGGGCACGTCAAGCCTCGCAAGAAGCGCACGCAGTTCCTGGAGTTCTGCCGTTCCTTGCGCACCCTCTACCCCGCCGACGTGCGGATCGCGATCGTGTGCGACAACTTCTCCCTGCACCTGACCACCAAGCGGTGCCGCCGAGTCGCGGACTGGGCTGAGGCTAACAACGTCGAGATCGCCTACACCCCGACCAACTCGTCATGGCTCAACCGCATCGAAGCCCAGTTCACAGCCTTGCGCTACTTCGCACTGGACGGCACCGACCACCGTAGCCACAAGGAGCAGGGCAGCATCATCCGGCGCCACATCATCTGGCGGAACCGTCATGCCGACGATGCCTGCCTGCGGAAGATCGTCAGCCGGGCCAACGTTGCCTGACCGGCGAGACAGGACTCACGTGCCAGGTAGATACGCCTCACCGGACTGTGGATCCCATATGGCCAGCTGGTACTTCTTGGCGAGATCCTCGATGGTCGCGATCGCCTGAGTGTAGCGGGAGAAGCTCAAGCACATGAACACGTGGTCGATACCGACCGCCAGCGGCGTTGACATCCACGGCGAGTCGGGGCCGTAAGGCGCACCGATCGGGGAAGACCGCTCGAAGTCCCTCGTAGAACCCGACGATTCGATCATCAAATTCTCCCTCGACATGGCTTCCCGACTGACAACGCTCAAACATGGTCCGGACAGCCAAAGCGTCGGCTGACTCGTCCATTGCAAAGACCGCGAGATCGAAACTCACAGACGCCATCATCCACGGTCAACACACAGCCGGCCCACAGGGCAGACGTTGCTTGCTACGGCACTAGCCACCGACCCGCCGCCACACCCTTACCGGCAGCCGTACCAACCAACCGGTGTCCTCGGACCCTTCGATTGCCATTCTTCCGGTCGGTTTTCGGTTCGTTCCCCTCGGTCGCGTCGGCAGGGCTTCGCCTACAGTGCCGGTGGCCGGGGGTCAAGTTCGCGCTATCAAAAACCGCCGCCTACCTGCATGTCCGCCGCGCGCGGACTTTACCCCCGGACACCGGTGCTGTACCCCCCGGGCTGACGACGCGACCGAGGGGAACGGACCGCACCACCCCACAAACCACAGCCGCTGAGACTCACCCAGCCACCCGAGGGAACCGCGCTAGTTTCCCTGAGGTTGCCGAGGCCCGCCGGAGGCCCGGCCCTTCATCATGGGTTTGACCTTGATCTTGCTGTTGATCTTGCTTGTGCCCTTGCTCCGACTTGCCGGAGTTGAAGAGGCCTGAGGTGCGCCGGGGTTGTGAACGCGAAAACCGGCAGCCGACAAACACACCCACCACCCCGAACCCCGAACCGGCACAACTATGACCGAAGGCCGTAAAAAGCTTTGAAATCCACAGACTAACCGCAACCTGGCCCGCAAACTCCACCCCCCAGCAAACTCCACCGCCAACGGATCCCGCCCGCCGACCGGCACATCGCGAACCACATCGCGGACTCCCGCCCGAGCAAAGCGCGAACTCCCAGGCAAACGTTGCCTGACACGGCACTAACGACTAACGACTAACGACTAACGACTAACGACTAAGAGGTCTTAGGCGCCGGCTATCCGATCTCCGACAGCAAACGAGTACTCGACCCCGGTCAGCCGCTCCGATTCCGCCCAAAGGCGCCGCTGCGCCTGCGCGTCGTGCGATGAGTCGCTGGATGCCAGTAGCGTCGGCCGGCCCCTGAACTCGTGCCAGCCGTCGGGGCCGTAGTACTGGCCGGGTTCGGCGGTGGGGGCGGTCGCGGCGCGCAGGATTGGCAGGGCGCCCTTTTCGGTGCTGTGGGTGATCGGCAGGGCCAGGCCCCAGTGGCGGCCTCGGAACAGGGGCGGCATGGTGCGGTTGAGTTCGCTGCGGGCGCCGCCGGGGTGGGCTGCCAGTGAGGTGGTCGCGGCGGCGTGGGTGGTGAGGCGGCGTTGGAGTTCGTAGGCGAACATCAGGTTCGCGAGCTTGGATTGGGCGTAGGCGGCGATGTGCCGGTAGTGGTGGTCGGACTGCAGGTCGGCGAAGTCGATGCGGCCTTGCTTGTGCGCGGGGCTGCTCACGGTGACGATCCGTGATCCGGTGGTGCCGAGCATGCGGTCCAGGAGCAGGCCGGTGAGGGCGAAGTGGCCCAGGTGGTTGACGCCCAGGTGGGTCTCGAAGCCGTCCATGGTGCGGCCGGCGGGCTGCCACATCACACCGGCGTTGTTGATCAACAGGTCGATGCGCGGGTAGCGGTCGCGGATCGCTTTCGCGGCGGTGTGGATCGAGGACAGTGAGGCCAGGTTCGTCTCCTCGACGTCGACTTCGACTTCCTCGACAAGCCCGGACCCGGCTGCGGATGGGTGCGGGGGCGTGGCCCGGATTTGGGCCGCGGCGTCGGCGGCCTTGCGCGGGTCGCGGCAGGCCAGGACGGTGACGGCGCCGCGCCAGGCCAGCGCCCGGGCGATCTGGAAGCCGACTCCGGTGTTGGCGCCGGTGACGACGGCGATGCGGCCGCTTTGGCCGGGGATGTCTTGTTCGGTCCAGCGACTGGTCATGGTGGGCATTCCCTCGGGGAGGACGGCCGGGTCGGGCGGACGCGCAGGATCCGGGTAGTATCGGGACGGGCGTCCCGCTTACTCCTTCGACTATCCGGGATGGCTGTCCCGGTTGTCAACGGGGACGAGATGGCCACGGTCAGGGAACCGGCGACAAGGAGAGCTGCATGCGCGCCGACGCCGAGCGCAACCGGGCGCGGATCCTGGATACCGCGATCGCCGCCTTCGCGGCCGAGGGCCTGGGTGTGTCGGTCCACGAGATCGCCAGGCGCGCCGGGGTCGGGACGGGCACCGTCAGCCGCCACTTCCCCACCAAGGACGCGCTGTTCGAGGCGATCGTTGCCGACCGCGTCGGCCGCATCGTGGACCGGGTCCAGGCCCTGGCCGAGTCGCCGGACCAGCGAGAAGCCTTTGTCGAGTTCCTGACCATCCTGACCGAGGAGGGCGCCGCGAACGTCGGCATCGCCCAAGCCTTCGCCGGGGCCGGTTACGACATGGACGCGGCCGCGACCGCGGGGGGCTACGACTTCGACGCGGCGATGGCCGCCGCCCTGTGCCGAGCCCAGGAGGCGCACGTGGTGCGGGCCGACGCGGACGTCGCCGACATCAAGGCACTGATGGTGAGCTGCATGAGCCGGGGGTCGGCCGACCAGGCCACGCGCGCGCGGATGATCGACATCGTCGCCCGGGGGCTGCGGCCGCCGGAGTCCGCCACCCAGTGAAGGGCGAGAGGCGGTCAAGACGTCCCGCGCGGCAAAGCGGCAGGACGTCCACAGGACCGTCAGCGCGCTGAGCGCACCTTGTCGTAGTGCCGCGCGGCGCGAACCCGGTTCCCGCAGGTCACCGAGCACCACTCCCGCCGCGGGTGCGTCTTCACGAAGTAGAGCACGCAGCCCGGCGCGTAGCAGGCCCGCAGCTTGTCCGCCTCGGGGCCGCCCAGCAACGCGATCGATTCGTCCGCCACGCGCGCCAGGGCCGCGGTGATCGCGGAGCTGTCGCTGGAAGAGGTCGCCCGCAGCACTGCGCCGGTCATCGCGATGCGGGGCGCCGGCAGGTGGGCGACGGCATCGTTGACGTCCCGCACCGCGGCCTCGACGTCCCCGGCCGCCGACCGCGCGGCGTCGCGCTCGTCGCCGGTCACGTGCGCCGCGAGCCGCCGCACGGCATCGCGCAGCCGCCGGGCCAGGGCGAGCTCGGCGCCGGTGGCGCCGCGTCCGGCGCGGTCGAGGTCGACGGCGTCGAGCCAGGCGGTCAGGTCTTCAGCGGTGGCCAGGTCATCATGAACACCGGCCACGTCGGCCCAGATCGTCGCCATCAGCCGAACCGGCAGGGCCTCCTCCGGCAGCATCCATTCGCGCTCGCTCACCGCCTCGTCCATGGGGCGAGTTTATCACGGATAAGCCGCCTTGCATCCGTGAGAAGGCGATGCTAAACCTGGTCCTGGAAGGGCTAGCGAAGCTTTGTTTGAAAGGACCCTGCCATGTCCGAGTCTCGACCCCCGTTCCCGCCCTTCGACCTGGAATCCGCTCTCCAGAAAGTCCAGGCCGCCGAAGACGCGTGGAACACCCGCGACCCGCACAAAGTCGCCCTCGCCTACACACCGGACTCGATCTGGCGCAACCGTGACGTCCACGTGGTGGGCCGGGCGCAGATCGTCGAGTTCCTGACCGCCAAATGGGAGCGCGAGCAGGACTACGCGCTGCGCAAAGGCCTGTGGGGCTTGCGGGGCAACCGCATCGCCGTCCGATTCCAATACGAGTGGCACGACGCCGAGGGCCAGTGGTGGCGCAGCTACGGCAACGAGCTGTGGGAGTTCGACCGGGCCGGGCTGATGAGCCGCCGCGAGGCGTCCATCAACGACCGGCCGATCGCCGGATCCGACCGGCGGGTGTTCGGCCCGCGCCCGGAATCAGAGCGCGGGCTCGACTTCCCGCTTTGGTGAGCCGGCCCGGCTCAGCGCAGGACGGCTTCCTTCGCCGCGGCGGCGATGCCGGGCTGGAGGCGGCGCGCGACGTCGACGTGGTCGCCGGTCCAGATGACCCGGACCGCCGCGGCCGTGGCCTGTCCGTCCCGGTCGACCAGGTCGGTGCGGACCGAGTCCACGAGCCGGGCGGCCGACTCCGGCAGCAGCGGCACCGGCGCCGGGATCGGGGTGCTGCCGCCGAGGCTGTCGGCCAGGCCCTGGTACCAGCCGGTGACGCTGTCCGCCGCTTCCAGGATCGCGCTGTGCGCGGCGCTCTGGTCGGCTTTGGGCCGGGTCCGGCCGCTGTTCTGCCACAACGCGACCACCGAGTCGGCCGCCAGCCGGAGCCCGACGACACCGGTGACCAGCGTCGTGGTGTCGGCCAGCGACAGCGGCTTGGCGCCGCGCTCGGCGAGGTAGGTGCGGTAGGCGTCGTCCAGCCGGCGTGCCGAGGCCGCTGCCTCCCGGCTCTGCGCCGCCACGGGTTCGGCGGCCGGCAGCCCGGCCTTGCCGGCGTCGCAGTGCCCGAGGGCGTAGGCGACGGCGCCGGACAGGTAGCGGGCGCTGTCGGTGTAGGCCTTGGCCAGCGCCTTGTCCACGGCCGCGGCGGCACCGCGCGGCCAGAAGAACAACGCCACCACGACACTGACCCCGCAGCCCAAAGCGATGTCCTGGATCCGCAGCAGCACGATGTGCCAGTCCGGGTTCTGCCCGATGTTGAACAAGATGACCAGGGTGACGGTAAACGCGGCCTGCCCGGCGGTGAAGGAGATCGCGGCCGGGGCGATGCCGGCGATGAGGATCGCGATCGGCAGCAGCACCCACAGCACGGTGCCGTGGTGCCCGATCAGTTGCAGCATCCCGGCGCCGATGATCGAGCCCAGGACCGTGCCCAGGACCGCCCGCATCGCGTTCTGCCCGGTGTTCAGAGCGTTGGAACGCAGCACCGACAGGGTGCCGAGCAGCACCCAGAACGAGTGCTGGACGCTGGTCAAGTCGGCCAGCAGGATCGCGATGGCCAGGCCCACAGCGCCACGCAGGCTGTTGTGCAGCCACACCGAGTTCCAGCCCAGGTGCGCGCCGGCCCGTTCGCGGGCCGAGGTGAGCGGCTTGGTCAGGGCGCCGGGTTCGCGGCCCAGCAGCCGGTCCGGCCAGCTGCGCTGGAAGGCCTGCGCGGCCAGCGAGACGTTCTCGGCGATCTGCACGACCGCGAAGCCCAGTTCCAGGGCCCGGAAGGAGAAGTCGAGCGTGGAGATGAACGTGTACACCTCGTCCGGGCTTTCCCCGACCGGCTGGTCCACCGGCAGCCGGGCGGTGGAGGAGGCCTCCATCGCGGCCAGCGCCGACTGCAGTTCCCGCACGCCCGATCGCAGCGGGCTGACATCGCCCCGGAAATCGGTGAGCAGGTCGGCGGCGCGGTCCAGGACCTCGGCGGCGGCCAGCCGGGCGGTGCGGGCGGCCGGGTCGCAGGCCGGCGGCTGCTCGGTGTAGTCGGGCCGGTCGGTGAGGATCGCGGACAGCCAGGTGAGCTCGTCCACCAGGCGGACCAGGGTCCGCGAGGACGTGGACAGGCCGGTGGGCCGGTAGGGGGTGGCGTCGAACATCCGGCGCAGGTCGGCGTTGGCCGCGGCGGTCTCATCGGCGGCGATCTGGCAGGCCCCGAGGTTGAAAGTCCGGTGGCCGCCGGTGGCCGAGGCGTCGGCGCGCAGCAGTGCGGCGGCGGCCCGGCACACCCGCGCGGCCGGGCCGCTGAGCGGGTCGGCCGCCGGCCTGGGCCACAGCAGCGTCACCGCCGGCAGCGCCGCCGCGGCGGCCAGCCCGGCGCCGATGAGCCGGTCCGGGAGCTGGTCCAGCGGCACCGGGGTGGCCACCGGCAGCACGAACGCCAGCAGCAGCGCCGTGGAACTGCCGGCCAGCACCGAGCTGACCACGCCGGAGAACAGCACACAGAACGCCACCACCAGCGTGGCCAGCACCGACAGCCAGGTCACCCGGGCCACGACGGTGCCGAGGCAGATCAGCACCGCCCAGGCCACGGCCAGCGCGAACTGCGCACGCAGCCGCTGGATCAGCGTGCCGCTGAAGTCGACCAGCAGCAGCATCGAGAACGAGCCGAACGCGGCGAAACTCGCCATCGTCGGCGAGTGGAACACCTGCGTGCACAGCGCGAACAGCGCCGGCATCACCACCGCGGTTCGCCCCGCGCGCCGGGTGGCCGCCAGCGCCGGATCGTGCGCACGCAGCCACCCGACCAGCGCCGACACGCGCTGTCCAGACCAGGCCCCCAACGACATCTACACCTCCGGTGAGCACGTCGGCGGGCTCAGTCGGCTACAAGATCGCGCCCCACCGCGCTCCATTGTGTATCACGGCCGGAAGCTCTGGCCCAGGCCGGAGGCCAGATCAGTGCCCATTTTCAAGATCAGTGCCCAATTTCAAGATCCTGGCCCGATTTCGAGAGCCTGGTCCGATTCAAGATCCTGAATCCCGAGAACCGACAACAATTCCAGTTTCTCCACCGCGTCGGTCCCGGCCACCGGGCTGAACCACAGCAGGCGCTGGCTGCCGTCCTCGCTGAGCAGGTTCAGGCAGTTGACGTCGATCACCCCGAGCGCGGGGTGCACGATGCGCTTGGCGTCCAGGCGGCGCACGGCCACATCGTGCCGGCGCCACAGCTCGGCGAACTCCGGGCTGCGCTCCAGCAGCTCGGCGACCAGGCCCTGGGACTCCTCGTCGTTCCTGCCGCGCCGGGCCACGGCCGCCCGCAGGTCCGCCACGAAGCTCTCGGCGTGCCGGTCGTGGTCCTGCGGCGGATACAGGCCGCGCGCGGCCGGGTCGGTGAACCAGCGGTAGACGAAGCCGGCGCGCGGCGAGGTCCCGGGCGGCGGCGGTCCGAGCAGCGCGGCGGCCAGGCGGTTCTGCACCAGCACCACGTGCAGGTCGGTGATCACCCGGGCCGGGGTGTCGACGAGCCGGTCGAGCAGGTCCAGCATGCCCGGGCTGACGTGCGCCGCGGCGCTGCCGACCGGCGGGACGGGGCGGCCGGCCAGGTGGTAGAGGTGGTCGCGCTCGTCGCGGGAGAGCCGCAGGGCCCGGGCCAGGGCGGCGAGCATCTGCTCCGAGGGCTGGGCGCCGCCGCGCTCGAGCTCGATGTAGTAGTCGACTGAGGCGCCGGCAAGCTGGGCCACCTCGTCGCGGCGCAGCCCGGGGACCCGGCGCCGCGGCCCGGATGGCAGCCCGACCTCACGCGGGCGGATCCGGTCGCGCCGGGATTTCAGGAAGCCTCCGAGTTCAGCGAGATCCACATCCCCAGTGTCCTTCATGCCCGGATCCGGAGCCAGGGGGTGGCGACCCCTGGGTAGACGGCAACTGGTTAGCGGCTGCGGGCGGGCGCAAGGTGGTGACGTCACCGAGAAACGGAGCACATCATGACCACAGAGAACAACGCGCAGGGCGCCTCGCAGGTCGCCGCGGCCACGAGCCCGGCCACGAGCCCGGCCGCGGACGACACGCGGGGCCGCGTCGCGATCGTCACCGGCGGTTCGCGCGGCATCGGCCGGGCCGTCGCCGACCAGCTGGCCGCCGAGGGCTACGCCGTGGTGCTCGCCTATGCCGGCCGTACCGACCTGGCCGAGCAGGCGGTCGCCGAGATCCAGGCCGCGGGCGGCCGGGCGTTGGCCGTGCAGGCGGACGTCGCCGACGAGGTGGCGGTGGCGGCCCTGTTCGACCGGGCCGAGGCGGAGTTCGGCGGGGTGGACGCGGTGGTGAACGCGGCCGGCCGGATGAAGCTGGCCACCATTGTCGATCTGGACCTGGCGGATCTGGACGACATGCACCGCACCAACATCCGCGGCACCTTCGTGGTGGCGCAGCAGGCGGCGCGGCGGCTGCGGGCCGGCGGCGCGCTGATCACGTTCTCGACGTCGGTGATGGGCACCAAGTTCCCCACCTACGGCGGCTATGTGGCCAGCAAGGGCGCGGTCGAGGCGCTGACCTTGGTCCTGGCCCGTGAGCTGCGGGGCCGGGACGTGACGGTCAACGCCGTGGCGCCCGGGCCGACCGCCACGGACATGTTCCTGGACGGCAAGGACGACGAGCTGATCGCGCGGCTGGCCGCGCAGTCGCCGCTGGAGCGGCTGGGGACGCCGCAGGACATCGCCTCGGTGGTGGCCTTCCTGGCCGGGCCGCGGGGGCACTGGGTCAACGGTCAGGTGCTGCGGGCCAACGGCGGGATGGTGTGAGCGATGAGTGAGGGCAAGGTCGAGAGCGCTGTAAAAAGCAAAGTCATCGTGGTCACCGGTGCCTCCTCGGGCTTCGGGAACCTGGCCGCGCGGGCGCTGGCCCGGGCCGGGGACGTCGTCTACGCCGGGATGCGGGCCACCGGGGGCCGGAACGCGCCGCGCGTGGCGGAGCTGGCCGAGTTCTCCGCCGCGCAGGGGGTGGATGTGCGCGGCATCGAGATGGACGTGCAGGATCAGGCCTGTGTCGACGCGGCGGTCGCCCGGATCGCCGAGGAGCAGGGCCGGCTGGATGTCGTGGTGCACAACGCCGGGCACATGGTGCTCGGGCCGGCCGAGGCGTTCACCCCCGAACAGCTGGCCGAGCTGTATGACATCAACGTGCTGAGCACGCAGCGGGTCAACCGCGCGGTGCTGCCGCTGATGCGGCGTGCCGGGTCGGGGCTGCTGGTGTGGGTGGCCAGTTCCAGCACCCGGGGCGGGCATCCGCCGTTCCTGGCGCCGTACTTCGCGGCCAAGGCCGCTATGGACGCCCTGGCCGAGAGCTACGCGGCCGAGGTCATCCGGTACGGCATCGACACCGTGATCGTGGTGCCCGGCGCCTACCCGTCCGGCACCAACCACTTCGCGCACGCGGGCCTGCCGGCCGATGCCGAACGGGCCGCGGAGTACGACGGCGCGTACGGGGAGCTGCGCGATCAGCTGGCCGAGCGGCTGGCCGGGCTGTTCCCGGCCGGGCGGGAGGTCGAGGAGGTGGCCGAGGCCATCGTGGACGTGGTGGGCCGGCCGGCCGGGAAGCGTCCGTTCCGGGTCCACATCGATCCCAGCCGGGACGGCAGCGACGTCGTGTCGACCGTCAGCGACCGCATCAGGGCCGAGTTCTACCACCGCATCGGAATCGCCGACCTGCTCCCCGAGCAGGCCAGCCGCTAACAGACCAGCCGTTAACAGACCAACCGTTAACAGAGACGAGATCAGACATGCCATTCGCGAATTTCAAAGTCCCGGCCGGCACCCTGGACGCCGAGCAGAAGGCGAAGATCGTGCACCGCACCACCGAGCTGTACGTCGAGATCTACGGCGAGCGCGCCCGCGGCGGGACGATGGTGCTGGTCGAGGAGGTCGCCGACGGCGGCTGGGGCATCGGTGACCAGGTGCTGACGCTGGCGATGCTGCAGGGCGGCGCCGGGCAGGGCTCCGGGGACGAGGGCTAGCCGGTGCGCCCTGATCGGGCCTACCGCTGGTCGCCGACGAGCGCGTAGGCCCGCACCGGGAAGGACCCCATGCCCTGGACGGCCGGCGGCACGGCGGAGAAGCGGAAGCCGTACGGCGGCAGCTGTTCCAGTCCGCGCAGGTGTTCCACGATGGGGATCCCGGCCTCCAGCAGCGCGGTGTGCGCGGGGCGGGTGCCGTCGGCGGCGTCGTCGATGTTCAGCGAGTCGATGCCGACCAGCGCGGGCCGCTGCTCGACCAGCCAGGCGGCGGCCTCGGCGGTGAGGTACGGGTGGCCGTGGCCGTAGCGGTCGGTGCCGAAGTGCCGGTCCCAGCCGGTGTGGATCAGGACGGCCCGGCCGGTGAGGTCATAGGGCAGGAACACGCCGCGCTCGATGGCGCGTTCGGCCGCGCCGACGACCCGGACCACCAGCGCGTCCAAGTCGGCGAGGCGCGACAGCTGCACCGCGGCGATGTCGTCGCCGCCGGCGAAGCGGTGGAACGGGCTGTCGACGTAGGTGCCGGTGTTGGCGAGCATCGAGATGCGGCTGAAGGAGAACTCGGTGCCGGGCGCGTAGCGCTCACGGGACTGCTCCCGCGAGAGGTACTCGCCGATCTCCGGGCCGGGCAGCCCCGGGAAGGTGACCATCCCGTCCCGGATCACATGGCTCAGGTCGACGATCCGTTGCCCGGGCCCGGCCTGGGGCTGGGCCTCGGCGTCGAACTCGACGCGCCACTGCTCGCTGCTCTCGCTCATCCCTCGATGATCTGTAATGCAGCAGTTCAGCACAAGCCGGAGCTATGGCCGGGGCCCGCGCAGCCGCCGGCGGGCCGTCACGGCGACGCTGAGCAGTTGAACGGGGTCCGACGGTCGAATCGTTCCGCCCTCGGGCATCTCCGTGGTCGCATGGAGCCATGAGCATGTACCGGAGGAGATTCCTGACGGCCGGAGGTGCCGCCGTCGCCGCCGTGACTGTCGGCGCCCGGACGGCCGGCGCCAGCGCCAGCGCCGACTCCACCACCAATGCCGGGGCGAGTCCGAGCCCGAACATCACCGTCGACTTCACCAAGGTCCTGACGAAGGTCGATCCGCTGGGCATCGGCTGGACCTGCTCGACGTACAAGGGCGGCACCGGCGCCGCCAATATCAACGCGAGCGCCACGTGGAAGGCGACGCTGGCCGCGCTCGGGGCCGGGCATGTGCGGATCCCGTTGCGGTGGAACCACGGCGATCCCGGGTCCAGTGCCGGCGGGGCGCAGACCTCGGGGGATGCCGACACCTACATCAAGAACATCCGCGGTATGGGTGCGCTGCCGTTCGTCATCTACGGCGGCGACTCCAGCGACAACGGCGGGCTCAACGGCTCTGATGCCGCTGCTTTCGTCGCGCACTACAACGGCGCCGGCGGCAGTGCGAACGGCGGGCCGGTGAAGTACTGGGTCATCGGGAACGAGCCTGATGTCAGCGGCGGCACCAGCGCGTACTTGAGCGCGCTGCCCGGGATCGTCTCGGCGATGCACGGCGCGGATCCCTCGGTGGTGATCTCGGCGCCGGCCGCGGCCTGGTTCGACACCGGCCTCCTCCAGGCGGCGGCCACGATCGACGGGGTGGGGATCTTGTCCTACCACGCCTACAACGGTGGCGACGCCGCGCCGGGCGGGTTCCCGAACGAGAGCGCGTACCACGCCAACATCGCGACGCTGAAGACGTACAAGCCCGGCGTGCTGTACGGCGTGGAGGAGGCGAACTGGCACTACGTGGGCGGTGCCGCGGAGTTCTTCGACTGGCACAACACCTGCTTCATCGCCGATGCCGCGGGGCAGGTCCTCAGCGCCGGCGGGCACTTCACGCAGTACTCGGACAGCAACGGGCCGCTGGGGTTGCTGAACGACGGCGGCGGCCAGGGCCAGCCGGGGTCGCTCGGCACACCGTTGCCGGCGTACTGGGGCCTGGGCATCTGGACCGGGATGGCCGGCCAGTTCAAGAAGTACAGCGCCGCGATGGTGCCGGTGACCAGCACGCTGGCCGGCACCGCGGTGTCGGCGTTCGCGTGCGACAACGGCAAGGTGGTGCTGGTCAACAAGCAGGCCGCGGCGCAGCCGGCGGTGATCGGGCTTGTGGGCAGGACGTCGGGGACCTACGAGGTCTGGGCCACCCAGCCGGGCAGCCCGACCGCGCCGATCCACAAGGTCGCCTTCGGTCAGTACTCTGGGAGTCAGATCTCTTACACGGTCCCGGCCGGGACGGCGGTATCGGTCGACATCTCTTAGGGGGCAACGGCGGTGAAGATCTCGGGGTCGGACTCGTGGGAGATCCGTGTCACGGATTTCGACTGGCTGCTCGTTCCCGCGCTGTGGATCAGGGCGGCGGAGCGGATCGATGTGCCGGTCGCGGGGGTGGTCACGGCGCCGCTGGACATCGAGGAGATGCCGGAGCCGTCGGCCGATACCGGAGCCGCCTCAGGCGCGGCGCTGACGCAAGGCTGGCTGTACTTGTGGAACGTGGCCGTGTTGTGGCCGCAGTTGAAGGACCAGAAGGTACTGGCCGAGGTGGCGCGGTTCGCACCGCCGGATTTCGAGGCGCTCGCCGATTTCCCCGAGTTCCGCCGGGTCTTCGCAGCCCGCTGGCCGCAGGCCCATGCCTGGCATTCGGCCCGCAAGCGGGCCGGTATCGAGGCCCTGCTCGATCGGGCGGACGGCGCGGGCCGGGACGTCGAGGGCCAGGTGGTGCGGGCGGTGGAGGCGGAGATCGGGCGTAAGTCGGCTCCGTTCAGCCTGCACCTCATCGTGCTGCCGGTGGCTGAGGACCTCATCCGTCCGGCGGGCGAGGGGACGTACCTGGTCCCTGAACGCTTCCGCCGGACCGACGGGTATCAGCGGTGGCTGACCACCGTGGTGCGGGAGCTGGCCTAGAGCCAGCTGGCCTAGAGTCGGCTGGCGTAGAGTCGGCTGGGCCTAAGCCCCGGAACGCCGCCGCGCGCCGGGCACCACCAGCGGCGTCCCGCTCTCCGGGTCCTCGATGACCCGGCAGGTCAGCCCGAACACCTGGTGCACCAGCTCGGCGGTGACGATCTCCTCCGGCCGCCCGCAGGCCGCGACCCGGCCGTCGCAGAGCACGATCAGGTGGGTGGCGTAGCGGGCGGCCTGGTTGAGGTCGTGCAGCACCGCGACCAGGGTGCGGCCTTCGTCCTCGTGCAGGCGGGCGCACAGGTCCAGGATGTCCACCTGGTGGGCGATGTCCAGGTAGGTGGTGGGCTCGTCGAGCAGCAGCAGCGGGGTCTGCTGGGCCAGGACCATCGCGGTCCACACCCGCTGCCGCTGGCCGCCGGACAGTTCGTCGACGGCCCGGTCGGCCAGGTCGGTGACGCCGGTGGCGGCCATCGACTCGGCGACGATCTGCTCGTCCTGGCGCGACCACTGCCGCAGCAGTCCCTGGTGCGGGTGCCGGCCACGGGAGACGAGGTCGGCGACGGTGATGCCGTCCGGTGCGATCGAGGTCTGCGGCAGCAGGCCGACGATGCGGGCGACCTGCTTGGTGGGCAGGGTCGCGATGTCGGTGCCGTCCAGCACCACGGTCCCGGCCTTCGGCTTCAGCAGCCGGGACAGGGCCCGCAGCAGCGTGGACTTGCCGCAGGCGTTGGGGCCGACGATGACGGTGAAGGACCGGTCCGGGATCGCGACGCTGAGGTCCTCGGCGACGGTCCGGCCGTCGTAGGCCAGGGTCAGTGCGGTGCCGCCGAGGCGGGACGGGGCCGTCGTCTCGGGCATCGCGGTGTCGGTCATCGTGGTGCTCATGTCCCTGCCCATTTCTTCGAGGTCGCTGTGCTGGTCCTTGCGATCTGTACTCATAGATCCGTGCTCATCGATCTGTACTCATAGATCCGTGCTCATATCCGTCCGGCCTTGCGTCCCGTCGCCAGCAGCCACATCAGGTACCCGCCGCCCAACACCCCGGTGACGACGCCGACCGGCAGCTGACGCCCGGGGATCGCGTGCTGCGCCGCCAGATCGGCGCAGGTCATCAGCACCGCGCCGAGCAGCATCGAGGGGATCAGGTTCGGCCCCGGCGCCCGGGTCAGCCGCTTGGCCAGCTGCGGCGAGGTGAGGGCCACGAACGAAACCGGGCCGGCGGCAGCCGCGGCGAACGAGGTGAGCAGCACCGCGGCGACCAGCGCCGTGAGCCGGACCCGTTCCACCGACACACCCAGGGCCGCCGCGGTGTCGTCACCCATCTCCATGACATGCAGGGCCCTGCTACAGGTGATCAGCACCACCGGCACCAGCACGGCCATCGCGATCGCCAGCGGTACCGCGTCGGCCCAGGCCCGGCCGTCCAGGCTCCCGGTGATCCACAGCAGCGCCCGGGTGGCGTCCATCAGCTGCGCCTTGGTCAGCAGGTAGCCGTTGACGCCGCTGAGGATCGCCGAGACCCCGATCCCGGCCAGGATCAGCCGGTAGCCGTGCACGCCGCGGCGCCAGGCCAGGACGTAGACGCCGATCCCGGTCGCCACTCCCCCGGCCACCGCCCCGCAGGCCAGCGCCGCACTGCTGCCGCCGGCCACGACCACGACCAGCGCGCCGGTGGCCGCGCCCTCGGTGAAGCCGAGCATGTCAGGGCTGCCCAGCGGATTGCGGACCAGCGACTGGAACACCGCGCCGGCCAACGCCAGCGCCGCCCCGACCAGCAGCGCGGTCACCACCCGGGGCAGCCGCAGCTGCACGACGATGAAATGGTCGGCGACCGTGCCGCCGCCGAACAACGTCCGCAGCACCTCCGCCGGCGCGATCCGGTAGTCGCCGCTGCCGAGGGTGAGGACCACGGCAGCGAACGCCACCACGGCGAACACGGCGGTGGCCGTGACCGCCCGGGGCCGGTAACGCACCGACAAGGCGGCGCCTCGCAGAACCCTCATGCCCGCACCGCCTTACCCCGGCGCAGGAAATACAGGAACACCGGACCGCCCAGCACACTGGTGACCACGCCCACCTGAATCTCAGCGGGCCGCACCAGCACCCGGCCGAGCACATCGGCACCCAGCAGCACCACCGGCGCCAGCACCGCGCAGTACGGCAGCAGCCAGCGCAGATCCGGGCCGGTGACGACCCGCACCACGTGCGGCACCATCAGCCCGACGAACACGATCGGCCCGCACGCGGCAGTGGCCGCCCCGCACAACAGCGTCACCGCCACGATCGCCGCGGCCCGGATCGCGGTCGGCCGCGAACCCAACGCCACCGCCGAATCCTCCCCCAGCGCCAGCGCGTTCAACGGCCGGGCCAACCCCAACGCCACCACGACCCCGGCGGCGATGAACGGCAACACCCTGACCACGGTCGAAGGCGTCGCAGCGGCCAGCGACCCGACCGTCCAGAACCGCATCGCCTGCAACGAAGCCGAATCCAACAGCATCGCGGCACTGACATAAGAGAACAGCGCCGCGTTCAACGCCGCCCCGGCCAACGCCAACCGCACCGGCGTCGCCGACCGGCCCCCGCCGATCAGATAGCCGAACGTGGTAGCGGCCGCAGCCCCGGCCAACGCGAACCAGATGTAGCCGTCGAACGTGCCGATCCCGAACAGCCAAGTCGCACTCACCACCGCCGCCGAAGCCCCGGCGTTCACCCCCAACAGCCCGGGATCGGCCAACGGATTGCGGGTCAGCGCCTGCATCACCGCACCGGCCAGCCCCAGACCCACCCCGACCAGCAGACCGAGCAGCGTGCGAGGCAGCCGCATCTGGTGCACCACCGTGTAGGACGGCGAGGCCGGATCGGTCAGGCCATCCCACACCTGGCCCACCGACAGCGATCGCGCGCCGAAGCTGATGCTCAGCACCAGCACCACGGCCAGCAAAGCGGACGCGACGGCCAGGCCCGCGCCTCGGCTCAGCCGGCGCGCGCCGGCTGACCTGCGGGGTATCGGGACGGCGGCCTCAGGGGCCTGCGGTGGTGCGGTGGCTGACAAGTCCTGGCTCCGGTTCCGCGGATCGGGCGACCCCTCTTGGGCCGTTGCTCAGGTTAGGCTAACCTAACCTCGCTGGCGCCGGGTAGGCACCTCAACCCCGAGAAAGCGACATTCATGCCCCTCTCCTCACATATCTCCGCACCGTCCCGACGTGGCGTGCTGGCCGCGGCCGGCGGCGGCGCCCTGGCCGCCGTCCTCGCCGCCTGCGGCGGCAACGGCGGTTCGAGCTCTGCGTCCGACAGCGGCGCGGCGGCGAAAACCGGCCCGGCCGGGCCCTGGTCCTTCACCGACGACCGCAAACAGACGGTGAAGGCCTCGGCCGCCCCGACCCGCGTCGTGGCGTTCACCGGCACCGCCGCGGCGCTCATCGACTTCGGCGTCGACAAGCAGATCGTCGGCGTGTTCGGCGAGACCACGCTGCCCGACGGCAAACCCACCGCACAGGCCGGCGACCTGAACGTCGGCAAAGTGAGCGTGCTGGGCAACGTCTGGGGCGAGTTCAACGTCGAGAAGTACGCCGCGCTCAACCCGCAGCTGCTGGTCACGCACATGTACGAGCCCGGAGCCCTGTGGTACGTGCCGGACGAGAGCAAAGACCAGATCGCCAAGCTCGCGCCCAGCGTCGCGATCAACGTCGCGCGGGTATCGCTGCCCACCCCGATCCAGCGCTACGCCGACCTGGCCGCCTCCCTCGGCGCCGACCTGAACGCGCCGAAGGTGACCAGCGCCAAGACCCGGTTCCAGACCGCCGCCGAGACGCTGCGCACCGCGGCCAAGGCAGCCGGCGGACTGAAGGTGCTCGCCGCCTCCGGCAGCGCCAACACGTTCTACGCCTCCAACCCGAAGATCGCCGCCGACCTGATGTACTTCGCCGAACTCGGCGTGGAGCTCATCGTCCCGGACAAGCTCGACAGCGGCGACTACTTCGAGAGCCTGAGCTGGGAGAACGCCGACAAGTACCCGGCCGACCTGATCCTGCTGGACAGCCGCTCCACCGCGTTGCAGCCGCAGCAGCTCGCCGCCAAGCCCACCTGGAACGCACTGCCCGCAGTGAAGGCCGGACAAGTCACCGCTTGGGACGCCGTGCCGCGTTTCTCCTACGCCGGTGCCGCTCCGCTGCTGGAAAACCTCGCCAAAGCGATTCAGAACTCCAAGAAGGTGAGCTGACAATGACCTCTTCTTCAGTGACGGCGGCTTCTTCGGTGACGGCGGTCCTGGCCGCCAGTGCGGCAGCAGCGGCGATCTGCTCCCCGGACGGCGCACTGCCGCCGACGGCCACGGCCGAATCAGCGTCCAGGCTCGTACACGGCAAGTTCCGGTTCTTCCAGGCCCGGGTGGTCGCCACCCGGCGGCTGGGACCCTCGATCGTGCGCGTCACCTTCGGCGGCGAGCAGCTGCGGGACTTCGCCGGCGGCGGCCGGGACCAGAGCTTCTCGCTGTTCCTGCCGCAGGCCGGGCAGCAAGTGCCGATCGTGCCCACCGACGCCGGAGACGACTGGTTCGGACAGTGGCGGGCCATGCCGCAGGACCAGCGGGCCGTCATGCGCTCCTACACCATCCGGTCCCACGACCGCGAACACCACGAGGTCGACGTCGACTTCGTCCTGCACGGCACCGGCAGCGCCGGCTCGGCCGGGCCCGCATCCCGCTGGGCCGCCGAGGCCACACCGGGCGACCGCGTAGTCCTGCTCGGCCCGGCCGACCAGGACAACCGCAGCATCGGCTTCCAGCCGCCCGCCGACACCGACTGGGTCCTCATCGCCGCCGACGAGACCGCGCTGCCGGCCGCCGCCGCAATCCTGGAATGGCTGCCCGAGGGCATCCGGGCCCGGGCCTGGATCGAGGTGCCGGACCTGAAAGACACCCAGGAACTACTCAGCGCCGCAGAAGCCGACATCACCTGGCTGGTCCGCGATCCGGCGCAGCGACCCGGCGCGCTGCTGGCCGAGGAGATCCGCGATGCGAGTCTCCCCGACGGGGCGCCCTACGCCTGGCTGGCCGGGGAGTCCGCGATGGTCAAGACCCTGCGGCGCCACCTGGTCGGCGAACGCGGCCTCGACCGCCGCCGCGTGGAGTTCTCCGGATACTGGCGCCTCGGCGCGACCGAGGAGGATCTGCGCACTGAGAAGATCGCCGCCGCAGCCGCGACCGCGGGACCAGTAGATGCCGGACTGCCCGACGCCGAACCGGCTGCCGCAGCCGCCGAACCGGCACGCACCGAGCCCGCCACCGCCGGCCGGCAGCCGGGAGACGCCTCGTGAGCCCTCAGGCCACCGCCGTCGCCACCGCCCGCGCCATCTTCTCCCCCGCCGTCGAAGACGCCGCCCGGCACCTGTTCAACGACCGCACCCTCGACCGCTACCGGACCAGCCTGTCCGACGGCATCGACCGGATCAGCGACCAGATCGCGGCCGCGACCAGCCCGTTCACCGGCATCGCCCCCGCCGACCTGGCCCCCGGCATCACCGGCATCGACCTGGACCGGCCGCTGGAAGACACCACCGCCGCACTGGACGAACTCCAAGACCTCTACCTGCGCGACGCCGTCTACTTCCACCACCCCCGCTACCTGGCACACCTCAACTGCCCGGTCGTGATCCCGGCACTGCTCGGCGAAGCCGTCCTGTCCGCCATCAACTCCTCCCTGGACACCTGGGACCAAAGCGCCGGCGGCACCCTGATCGAGCGCCGCCTGATCGACTGGACCGCCGAACGGATCGGCCTGGGCCCGGCCGCCGACGGCGTATTCACCAGCGGCGGCAGCCAATCCAACTTCCAAGCCCTGCTGCTGGCCCGCGAAGAGGCACTGGCCAAGGCCGCAGCCGCCGAATCAGTCCCGGAACACGCCAGCGGCCACGGCGGGACGCGACACATCATGGACCGGCTGCGCATCTTCGTCTCCGAAGCCGGACACTTCAGCGTCCGCAAATCCGCGAAGATGCTCGGCCTGAGCCCGGAGGCCGTGGTAACCGTCGAGACCGACACCCGCAAGCGGATGCGGCCACAAGCCCTGGCCTGGGAACTGGAGCAGTGCCGCTGGGCCGGGTTCATCCCGATGGCCGTGGTCGCCACCGCCGGCACCACCGACTTCGGCTCCATCGACCCGCTGCCCGCGATCGCCACCCTGTGCGCCGAATCCGGCGCCTGGTTCCACGTCGACGCCGCCTACGGCTGCGGCCTGCTGGTCTCCCGATCCCGGCGCGCGCTGCTGACCGGCATCGAACACGCCGACTCGGTCACCGTCGACTTCCACAAGGCGTTCTTCCAGCCGGTCAGCTCCAGCGCCCTGATCGTCCGCGACCGCGCGACCCTGACCCACGCCACCTACCACGCCGACTACCTGAACCCGGCGCGCGCCGTCGAGCAGCGCATCCCCAACCAGGTCGACAAGAGCATCCAGACCACGCGCCGGTTCGACGCGCTCAAGCTGTGGCTGACGCTGCGGATCATGGGCCCGGACGCCGTGGGCGAGCTGTTCGACGAGGTGATCGACCGGGCCGGGCAGGCCTGGGTGCTGCTCACCGTCGATCCGCGGTTCGAGGTGGTGACCCGCTCGCAGCTCAGCACCCTGGTCTTCCGCTACCTGCCGCCGGAGGGCCCGGCCCGCGACCTGGCCGACGGCGCGAACCTGTATGCCCGCCAAGCGCTGGCCGCCTCCGGCGCGGCGCTGGTGGCCGCGACGAAGGTGGGCGGCCGGCACTACCTGAAGTTCACCCTGCTGAACCCCGAGACCACGGTCGACGACATCGCGCACGTCCTGGACCTGATCGCGGGCCACGCCGCCGAGTACGTCCAGGCGTTGAGCGCCGCCGACGCCCGGCGTGCCTGACCGAGCCACGGAAGAAGCCCTCCTTTGACCACGCACGACTTCATCGCCATCGGCCTGGGCCCCTACAACCTGGGCCTGGCCTGCCTGACCGATCCGATAGACGGCCTGGACGGACTGTTCCTGGAGGCCCGCACCGAGGCCGCCTACGCCTGGCATCCCGGGATGCTGCTTCAGACGGCGACATTGCAGACGCCGTTCATGGCCGATCTGGTGACCCTGGCCGACCCGACGTCGCCGTTCTCGTTCCTGAACTTCCTGAAGGAGACCGGGCGGCTCTACCCCTTCTATATCCGGGAGAGCTTCTACCCGATCCGTGCCGAGTACGACCAGTACTGCCGCTGGGCCGCGGCCCGGCTGCGCAATGTGCGTTTCGGGGCCAAGGTGTCCCGTGTCGACTACGACGAGGCAGACCGCTGCTATGTGGTCCGGTCGGTCGACGCCGACACCGGCCTGGCGGCCGTGGACCGGGCCCGTCGTCTGGTCCTGGGCACCGGGACGCCGCCGCACATCCCGGACGCCTGCGCCGGCCTCGGCGGCGATCTGGTCCACAGCGCCGACTACCTGGGCGGCAAGGCTGCTTTGCAGGGCAAGGAGAGTGTCACGGTCGTGGGCAGCGGCCAAAGCGCCGCGGAGATCTACCTCGACCTGCTCGCCGACGCCGGCCCCGACACCTATCACCTGAGCTGGGTGACCCGGTCGCCGCGGTTCTTCCCGCTGGAATACACCAAACTCACCCTGGAGATGACCTCGCCGGACTACGTGGACTACTTCCACGCGCTGGCAGAGGACACCCGCTACCGGCTGGAGGCCGAACAGAAGGGCCTGTTCAAAGGCATCGACACGGAACTGATCAACGAGATCTTCGACTGCCTGTACCTCAAGAGCGTGCACGGCCCGGTCGCGACCCGGCTGGTCACCAACACCGAGATGCGCGCGGCCCGCTACGACCAGACCGGCGGCACCTACACCCTGGACCTGCACCATCACGAGCAGGACCGGGCGTTCTCGCTGGCCACCCAGGGCCTGGTGCTGGCCACCGGCTACCGGTATCAGACCCCGGACTTCCTGGAACCGGTCCGGGACCGGCTGCGCTGGGACCGGCACGGCCGGTTCGACGTCGCCCGCAACTACAGCATCGACACCGCCGGCAGCGAGGTCTTCCTGCAGAACGGCGGCACCCACACCCACAGCATCACCTCCCCGGACCTGGGCATGGGCGCCTACCGCAACTCCTGGATCATCAGCGAGATGCTCGGCCGGGACTACTACCCGGTGGAGAAGACCATCGCGTTCCAGGACTTCGGCGCACCGGACGGGCTCCTGATATGACCGCCCCGATACCCGGCTTCACCAACGGCCTCACCAGCGGCTTCACCATGGCCAGCCCGATCGGGAACATCACGCTGCGGCCGATCCAGGCCGAGGACGACACCGAGATCGAGATGCTGCACCGCTGGGTCACCCACCCGAAGACAGCGTTCTGGCTGATGCAGGACCGCACCGTGGAGCAGGTCCGCCAGGAGTACCAGCGGATCGCCGCACACCGGCACCACGAGGCGTTCCTGGGACTGGTCGAGGGCCGGCCGGGATTCCTGGCCGAACGCTACGACCCCCGGTACGTCGAGCTGGCCGGTCTGTACGAACCCGAAGACGGCGACGTCGGGATGCACTTCCTGTGCGCGCCGGGCCGCACCCCGGTGCACGGCTTCACCCGGGCCGTCATCACCGCCGTACTGGCCTGGATCTTCACCGATCCGGACGCGCTGCGGGTGGTCGTCGAACCGGACGTCGCCAACACCGCGGTCCACGCGCTCAACGCCGCGGTCGGCTTCCAGGTCGTGGGCCGGATCACCAAACCCGAGAAGGAAGCGCTGCTGAGCGTGTGCACCTGGCACGCCTTCCAATCCGCCACCGCCGCACTGCCCACCGTCCCAGCACTCCCGCACCGAGGAACCGCCGAATGAACCCCCGCGACGCCGTTCGCCACCTGACGCCCGACACCTGGGACCGCGCCAACCGGCACCTGGTCCGCAAGGCCATCGCCGAGTTCTCCCACGAACGGCTGCTCACCCCACAACCGGTAGCCGACACCGGCGGCACTTTCGAACTACACAGCGACGACGGCACAGTCCAATACCGCTTCACCGCCCAGATCCTGGCCCTGGAACACTGGCAGATCGACACCGAAAGCATCGTGCGCGTCAAAGACGGCCGCAAGCTGCCACTGGACGCCGCCGAATTCTGCACCGAACTGCGCGGCACGCTCGGCCTGAGCGATCAGGTGCTGCCGGTCTACCTGGAAGAGATCAGCTCCACCCTGGCCAGCGCCGCGTACAAACTCAGCAAGCCGCCGATGTCCGCCGCGCAGGTGGCACGCGCCGATTTCCAGCGGATCGAGTCGGAGATGACCGAGGGGCATCCGACGTTCGTGGCCGGCAGTGGCCGGATCGGGTTCGGGGTCGACGATTTCCGGCAGTACGCGCCGGAGGCCGCGCATCCGGTGCGGCTGATCTGGGTGGCGGCGCATCGGGACCACGCGGCGTTCTCGGCGTCGGCGGACATTGATTATGAGAGTTTGATCCGCTCTGAGCTCGGTGCGGAGTTGTTGGGGCTGTTCGGTGCGGTGATGACCGGGCTGGGCCTGGATCTGGACGATTATCTGCTGATCCCGGTGCATCCTTGGCAGTGGTGGAACAAGCTGGCGGTGACGTTCGCCGGGGACATCGCCCGGCAGCGGCTGGTGTGTCTGGGCCCGGGCGATGACGAGTATGTGCCGCAGCAGTCGATCCGGACGTTCTTCAACGCCACCGATCCGGCCAAGCATTATGTGAAGACGGCGCTGTCGGTGCTGAACATGGGGTTCATGCGGGGGTTGTCGGCCGCTTATATGGAGGCGACGCCGGCCATCAACGACTGGCTGGCGGCGTTGATCGCCGATGACGCGGTGCTGAAGCGGGCCGGGTTGTCGGTGATCCGGGAGCGGGCGGCGGTGGGGTATCGGCATCGGCAGTTCGAGGCGGCGACCGGGGCGTCCTCGCCGTATCGGAAGATGCTGGCGGCGTTGTGGCGTCAGAGCCCGGTGCCGGCGTTGGAGCCGGGGCGGCGGTTGGCGACGATGGCGAGTCTGCTGCATGTGGATCGGGACGGGAGTTCGCTGGCGGCGGCGCTGATCGAGGAGTCGGGGTTGGCGCCGCGGGTGTGGCTGCGGCGGTATCTGGAGGCGTATCTGACGCCGTTGCTGCACTGCTTCTACGCCTACGGTCTGGTGTTCATGCCGCACGGCGAGAACGTGATCCTGGTGCTGGACGAGGCCGGCGCGGTGGAGCGGGTCGTGTTCAAGGACATCGCCGAGGAGATCGCGGTGATGGACGCCGCGGTGCCGTTGCCGGCGGGTGTGGAGCGGATCCGGGTGCAGGTGCCGGAGGAGCTCCGGCTGCTGTCGATCTTCACCGATGTGTTCGACTGTTTCCTGCGGTATCTCAACGCGATCCTGGCCGGGCAGGGGGTGCTGGGCCAGGAGGTGTTCTGGGCCACGGTCGCCGAGTGTGTGCACGCGTATCAGGACTCGATGCCGGAGCTGGCCGAGCGGTTCGGGCGCTTCGACCTGTTCGCGCCGCGGTTCGCGCTGTCCTGCTTGAACCGGCTTCAGCTGCGGAACAACCAGCAGATGGTCGATCTGGGCGATCCGGCCGGGGCGTTGCAGTTGGCCGGGACGTTGGCCAATCCGCTGGCGGGCTCGGGCCGGTTGGCCGGCTGAGCGCGCGGGTACGACTGGCACGATGTCCGAGATGCGGGTGGCGAACGAGCTGCTGGCCGATCCGGTGCGGCTTCGGGCCCGGTTCGAGCGGGACGGGTATCTCCTCTTCCGGGACGTCTTGGCCGCTGATGCGGTGCGCGCCGTCGGGGAGGAGTTGGTAAGCATCCTCGCTTCGCAGGGGCTTGTCTCCAGTGGCGGGCCGGTGCCGGCGTGGATCGGCGGGGAGTTGACGGCTTCCGGCGAGCACGACTTGCAGGAGTTGTTCAACAAACAGGCGCTGTGGGAGTCGCTGGTCGCTACCCCGGCGGTGGCGGGGTTCTTCGCGCAGGTCGCGGGAGCGCCGGTCGGCTTCATCCCGCTGGCGCGTTATCGGGTCATGCCGCCCGGTGGCGCGACCGGGATCCATCAGGACGCTCTGCTCAATCCGGGGTTCGCCATGACCACGGCCTGGATCCCGCTGATGGGGATCGGCGAGGAGTTGGGCGGTCTGGCGGTGGCTGTCGGCAGCCACTGCTGGGGCTGTATGGCTCCGGAGTCGTTGCCGCCGCTGCGCGGGTTGTGGCGGTCGGCGGCCTACGGGGTCGGCGATGTCGTGCTGATGCATGAGGCGCTGGTCCACACCGGGTTGGCCAACCGCTCTGGCTGCGGGCTCCGGTTGTCGGTCGATGTGCGGTATCAGGATCCTGCGGCCCCGGCGGCGGTGGTCGGTCCGATCGTGGCCGCGGACGCGGGCTCGGTGCGGATCGCGGCGGCGGACGGCTCGGTCGTGGACTTGGCGGTCGAGGACTCGACGCTGCTGCGGGCCAGTACCGGGGCGCGGATCGCCAGGGCGCAGGTGGCGGCCTCGGAGCTGGTGCCGGGGCGGCGGGTCATCGCCTCGCGGCGCGACGGGGTGGCTGTCATGGTGAAGCCGCTGTAGCTGGTTGCCGGGCGCCGGTATGGAGCCCGAGCCCGCCCCGTTCCGGGCTGACCGGAACGGGGTGCCGCGATCAGGGTGCTGAGGCTGAGGCTGGGTCTGGGTCTGGGGCCTAGACGAGCACTACGTACGGGTTGCTGTACGCGCCGGCTTCCGTGCCGCACGTCGCCTTGGACGTGCCGTTGCCGGTCACGATGTTGCCCCAGGCGTAGTAGAGCGCGGGCTCGCGCGGGCTGTCGTGACGGCACTGGACCATTTCCTGCCACTGCTGGGAGGCCGGGGCGGTACAGGTGGCGGTGTACATCGCGCCGTTGCCGGGGGTGGCGTAGCCGCCGAAGGTGCACGGCAGCGGGTTGGCGCGGCCGGTGGCCGCCGAGGCCTGGGCGGGGACGGCGATGCCGACGGCCACGGCGCAGACGGCCAGGGCGACAGTGGACTTCAGGTGCATGGGGTTCCTTCCACGGTGGGAGGTGGTATCGATGAACTGAGATGTACGAGCTCTGATTATCAGTTCATCTCAGCTAAGAGCATGGCATGGGTGATTCATCTTGGCTAGGACTCCCAGTCGGGGATGGTTTCGGCAGGACTGGCGGGGTTTGACTCCCGGGTTGCGGCCGCGCCACAGCTCCTAAGATCGCCGCATGGCCACCATTGAGATCGTCACCACCGCCGACCGCCCCGACCTTGAAGCTTCCGCGAAGTCCCTGCTCTCCGGCGGCTGGCCGGCGTTCGTGCTCCGCGACCCGCTGTCCAACACCTACCGCGACCGGGTGCGCAGCTACTTCCCGCAGTTCGATGTGCTGCTGGTGGAAGACGGCGAGGTGTTGGCCGACGGCCGCGCGGTGGCGCTGCGCTGGGACGGCCAGACGGCCACGATCCCGGACGGCTATGACGGCGCGCTGGTCGAGTCGGTGACCGGACATGAGAGCGGTGTCGCGCCTGACACGCTGTGCATCATGGCCGCAACGGTGCGCCCCGACCGCACCGGCGGCGGACTGGCAGGCAAGGTGCTGTCGGCGTTGCGGGAGCGGGCAAGTGCGGCCGGGCTGTCGCGGGTCATCGCGCCGGTGCGGCCGGCCCTGAAAGCCAAATACCCGTTGACGCCGATGGCACAGTTCGCCGCCTGGACCCGCTCCGACGGGCTGCACCTGGACCCGTGGGTGCGCACGCATCAGCGGCTCGGCGCGACGGTCCTGGGCCCGGCGCCCCGGTCCATGGTCGTGCCCGGGACCGTTGCGGAGTGGGAGCGGTGGGCGGGGATGGCGTTCCCGCAGACCGGGCAGTACGTGGTACCGGACGCGCTCGACCTCGTGGACATCGACCGCGAGCACGACCGCGGGCTTTACGCCGAGACCAATCTGTGGATGCGGCACCAGTAGCCCGGCCCCGGCTCCTCCTCCCTGGGGTGGAGGCCCCTGATCCACCTGCGCCCCTGGCCCTGTCGGGTGGAGATCCAGAACTCCACCCGCGGGCCGATGCCCGTGCCGGGCCCGGACCGTCAAGCTGGGACAGCCGGGATCATTCGGGCCCCGGCATCGGTACGAAGGGCTCTGATTCGTGTTCCACATAAGCGTCAGGGGTGTGCGGCGGCCGGCGGCGGCCACGGTCGGGCTGTTGCTGGGCGGGCTGCTGTGTGCGGCGGCCCCGGCCGCGGCGGCTTCCGGCGGCGGGGCTGTCGCCGGGGTTGCCGGGCGGGGCGGCCGCGGGTGTACGACCAGCACCACGCTCGGCCGGGTGCAGGGCGTGGCCGAGGGCGGCACCTGTGCCTACCTCGGTGTCCCCTACGCCGCGCCGCCCACCGGTTCGCGCCGGTTCCTGCCGCCGGCCCCGGCGGCGCCGTGGCACGGCACGCTGTCGGCGACCGCCGCCAAGCCGGGCTGCCCGCAGGACCTGAGCGTCGGCGGGGGCGGCAGCGAGGACTGTCTGTACACGCAGATCTGGCAGCCGCGCTCCGGCGGCGCGGGCAAGCCGGTGCTGGTGTTCCTGCACGGCGGCGCCGATGAGCTGGGCTCGGCGAACGAGCCGGTGTTCGACGGCGCGGCGCTGGCCGAACGCGGCGACGCGGTCGTGGTCAGCGTCGACTACCGGCTCGGGCTGCTCGGCTGGACCGAACTCGGCGCCCTGGATCCGCGCTACACCGGCTCGGGCAACAACGGGCTGCGTGACCAGATCGCCGCCCTGACGTGGGTGCGGCAGCAGATCCGGGGCTTCGGCGGCAACCCGGGCGACGTCACCGTCTTCGGCCAGTCCGCCGGCGCCATCTCCATCTCCGCGCTGCTGGCCGGGGATCACCCCGAGCGGCTGTTCCGGCGGGCCATCGTGGAAAGCGGCCCCGGCTACCTGGTCCACACCGCGCAGTACGCGAAGGACGCCGCCGCGCACGTGCTGGCCACCGGCGGGATCACCAGCGTGGCGCAGCTGGACGCGATGAGCACCGAGAAGCTGCTCCAGCTCCAGGCCAAGGCCCAGCAGGGCCAGTCCGGCCTGGCCTCGGCCCTGTTCTTCGGCCCGTCGATCGACGGCGCGCTGATCCCCGGCCCGGTGGTCGACCGGATCGCCGCCGGCAGCGCCCGGCACGTCGACGTCATGCTCGGCACCACCGAGAACGAGACCGACTACTGGGCCATGTTCGCACCGCAGCTGCTGGACCTGCCGCTGTCCGCCTACCAGAGCTTCCCGGCGGTGCTGGCCGCACAGAAGCAGAGCATGTACGCGCAGTACGCGGCCGACCGGCCGGCCCTGAGCCAGGGCCGCGTGGTCAACGCGATGCTCACCGACCAGGTGATGCGGGTGCCGACGCTGCGGATGGCCCAGGCCCAGGCGCGGTGGCGCCCGACGTACGTGTACCAGTTCAACTGGCACGTCCCCTACGCCACCGGCGTGCCGGAGGCGCAGAACCTGGGCGCGATGCACACCGAGGAGCTGCCGTTCGTCCTGGGCAACCTGGACCTGGACGCCTACCCGCGCGGCGCCGCGACCCTGGCCGCCGAACGCCCGCAGCTGACCAAGCTGTCGCAGGACATGATGGACGCCTGGTCCGGCTTCGCCCGCACCGGCCACCCCGGCTGGCGCAGCTACACCCCGGCCACCCGCGCCACCAAGATCTGGGACACCCCGGAGCGGGTACAGGACGGGCCGCAGGAGACCGAGCGGGCCTTGTGGGACGGGTTCGGGTTCTCCGCCTGGGACTTGGAGCCGTGGGCCGCACCGTGACCCTCACGCTCCAGGGCACACAGACCATCCGCGGCTGCGTACTCCGGCGCTAGCGGTTCGGGCCCGAGCAGTTCGGGCCCGAACCGCCCAGGCCCTAGCAGTTCAGGGGCCTGGCCGGGGAGAAATAGCCCTTGCCGCCGAAGTTGCCCGTGGGCGGGTTGTAGCCATTCGGGTAGTTGACGAATCCCTTGGTACCCACCATCCAATCGCCGCTGCCGGTGGAATGACAGGTTGTCGTGTCCCACCCGTCGAGGCGGGCGTTATTGGTGTCCGCATATTCGACCTCGTCCATCCGCACGTTGTTGCGGTACAGAGCGACCCACATCGACAGCCGCGAAACCGCCGCGCTGCGCTGGATCCAGGCGTGGCCGGTCACAACGCGGCTGCTCTGCGGGTTCGGGGCGGTGACGGCGTAGATGCTGCACGTGATCACCTCATCGGGTGCTTTGACCACGGCGCCGGCGCCGGCGGCCGCGACCGCTACTGCGGTCCGCCGCCGTGAGACGTGGGCGCGCGGCGACTGCGTAGTGTTCATGGTCTGCTCTTTCCACGTCGGACGCCCCCGCGTACTGCCCAGGGCAGAATCCGCCGGCAGCGCGGTAGAAGGCTTTGGGTTCGACTTCAGCCTGCGGGCCGGCGGGGTGATGGCGCCTCGCCCGATTCGGGTGAACCGCCGCGGGATTCGCCGGACCGTCGCCGTCGGCCTCGGGCGGCTGGGCCGATCCGCGAAGCCGCGGTCAGCCCAGTGACGTGGCTGCCTCGCGCAGATCGTTCAGCGCGGCGCGAGCATGGTGCGCGAGGGTTCTGTCATCGTCCTGGTCGCCTTCAGACCACTGCGTGTAGGCCCGCTTGAACGCCAGGACTCCCAGTTCGGCGGCCAGGTGCGCGGTCGGATCGGGGACACCGCGATCGACGAGCGCCGCCTTCATCGCGGCTGCCAGGCTGACGCTTTTGAGGACCTCGCGCTCCTGCAGTTCGATGCTGGCCGCCACGGCCGCTTTCAGCCCGGGGCCGATTTCGCGGTTGACCGGGCCCATTTCGTTTGCGGCGCGCTCCAGGCCCGCCGCGACCGCCTCCAGTGGGCTGGAGCCCGCCGGCGCCTCGGCGATGCCGTCGGCCAGCAGCCGGCTCAGCGTCTCCTGCCCGGCCACCAGGACCTCGCGTTTGTCGGAGAAGTGCCGGAAGAAGGTGCTCTTGGTGACTCCGGCGCGCTCGACGATCTGCGCCACGGTGGTGGCGTCGTAGCCCTGTTCGTTGAACAGTTCCACCGCCGCCACGACCAGTCGTTGGGTCGCCCCCGGTTGCCATCGCGCCATGCGCCCATCATAGGTGATGGGACATGAGTCCCGTCACCCTGCTATGGTGATGAGACAACAGTCCCATCACTTTTGGAGAATCCCATGCGCGTCCTCGTCACCGGCGGCACCGGCACCATCGGCACCGCCGTGGTCGCCGAACTGCTCGCCAACGGCCACACCGTTCTCGCCCTCGCCCGCTCGGACGCCTCCGCGCAGACCCTCAAGGCCGCCGGCGCCGAGCCGCTGCCGGGAACCATCGCGGACCTCGATGTCCTGCGCGCCGGCGCCGCACAGTCCGACGGCGTCATCTCGCTGGCGTTCGGCCGCGACTACGCCAGCCCGGAGGCGCTGGCGGCGTCCATCGCCGAGGAAAGCGCCGCCATGGCCGCGCTGGGACAGGAGCTGATCGGCAGCGACCGCCCGATCGTCACCGTCTCCGGGACACCCTGGGTGCCAGGCCGCGCCAGCACCGAGGCCGACCCGGCACGGACCGATGGACCGGTCGGCGGGCGCGCCCGCTCTGTCAACGAACTGCTGGAGCTGGCCTCGCGCGGTGTGCGCGCCGCAGCCGTGCGCATGCCGCGCACCGTCCACAACCAGGGCGACGGCGGATTCGCCGGCCTGCTCGCCCAGCACGCGCGCCGCACCGGAACCGTGGGCTACCCGGGCGACGGTACGCAGCGCTGGCCGGCCGTGCACGCCCTGGACGCCGCCGCCCTGTTCCGGATCGCCCTGGAATCGGCCCCGGCCGGAACGACCTGGCACGCCGTCGCCGACGAGGGCGACGCGGTACTCGATATCGCGAACGTCATCGGGCAGCAGTTGGGCCTGCCGGTCCAGACCGTGCCGCAGGAGGACTTCGGCCCGTTCGGCGTGATCTTCGCGATGGACCAGCCGGCCTCCAGCGCTCACACCCGCCAGGCCCTCGGTTGGCGCCCGACGCACCCCAGCCTGCTCGATGACCTGAAGAACATCCAGCCCTGAAACCCTGAAGCCCTGACCGAACCGCCGCCCGCCGCGACACGAGCTTGATACGTGGAGCGGCGGGCGGCAGGCCGGATCAGACGGTTTCGGCGCCGAGCTCCTTGCGGAAGACGAACTCCCGCGGGCTGTACCCCATGCGCTTCTCATAGAAAGGCACAGACAGGGCATTGTTGGTCTCGGTCTCCAGCAGCACCAGTTCCGCACCCCGCTCACGGCCCCACGCCTCGGCCGCCTGCATCAGGGCCGTGCCGACACCGTCGCGCCGGTAGGCGCCGAGCACGCCGAGGCTGTCGATGTGCAGCCGCCGCCGGCCGAAGTCGGTCTGCAATTCCCGGTGGGCGCCCTCGATCGGTTCGTGCAGCGTCGCACCCAAGGTACCGGCCACGACCCCGTCCACCTCCGCGACGAGAAGCAGCGAGTCATCGGCGGCGCGCTTGTGGGCGTGGATCTCCTCCAGCCACTCGGCCAGGCCCTCGGAGTCCGGCACGTGGAAGGTGTCCGGATTAGTCGCCGAGAACAGGCTGCCCATCTCCCGCCACACCTGCGCGCCGGCCACACCGTCGCCCGCACGGGACGCTCTAATCAAGATTTCGCTCATCGATCCAGCATGCCGTCAACACCTCGTGTATGCGCTGATCCCAAGTCGCCGTGCAGGCATCAGGCGGCTTTGCGTCAGCGCCGCTGGGAGAACGACCTCCGGGACCACGTGAAGCCGATCAGCGCCGCGCCCACGCACCAGACGGCCGCGATCCACGCGTCCTGCCCGATCGGCCCGCCGACCAGCAGCCCCCGCAGGGTATTGATGATCGGGGTGAACGGCTGGTACTCCGCGAACAGCCGGACCGGGGTCGGCATCGTCCTGGTCGCCACGAAAGCGCTGCTGATCAGCGGCAGGATCTGAAGCGGCAACACCGCCGTGTTGGCCCCGCCGGGGCTCTTAGCCGCCGCGCCGAACGCGATCGTCAGACAAGTCAGGCCCACGGTCACCAACACCAACAGACCGGCCGCGGCCACCCACTGCACGCCGGAGGCATGCGGCCGGAAACCCAGGCCCACCGCGGCGGCCATGATCAGCCCGACCGCCGCCAAGGTCCGCAGCACACCGCCGAGGATGTGCCCGGCCATCAGAGCCGACTGCGAGATCGGCATCGTGCGGAACCGGTTGATGATGCCCTGGGTCATGTCGACACTGACGGTCACCGCGGTGGTGCCGCCGCCGTAGCACACGGTCGTCAAGAACATCGACGGCGCGATGTAATCCAGGTAGGCCGAACGGCCACCCGGCATGCCGTCAGCGCCGGAACCCAACGCGCCACCGAAGATATACACGAACATCAGCAACAGGATCACCGGAGTCACCAGCCCGGTGACCAGCATCATCGGGAACCGGACACCGTGCCGCAGACTACGGTGCAGCATGGTCCCGGAGTTCCGGACCGCGATCGACGCACTCACAACATCTCCTTGCGCGCAGTGGGCCGGCCGGCGACGGCCGCGGGACGCTCCATAGAGTCCGGGGGCCGTTCGGTCAAGGCCAGGAAGACATCATCCAGATCGGCACTGAGCACACTGACCTTCGCAACCTCGACCCCGGCATCGTCCAGCCGGTCCAAAAGCACACGCAGCGAACGCAGAGCGCCATCAGTCGGCACCCGCAAAGCCAGAGCCTTGGGGTCACGCTCAGCCTCGGCCAACAGCCCCGCGGCAGCGGCCAGCTGCTCAGCGGCGGAAAACTCCAGGCGCACGCTGGCACCCGGCATCCGCCGCTTGAGCTCGTCGGCGCTGCCCTCAGCCACCAGCACGCCGTGATCCAGCACCCCGATCCGGTCGGCCAGCTGGTCGGCCTCCTCCAGGTACTGCGTGGTCAAGAAAATGGTGACGCCACGCCCGGTCAGATCACGGACGATCTCCCACATCGCATGCCGGCTACGCGGGTCCAACCCGGTCGTCGGCTCATCCAGGAAGATCACCCGAGGCTCCGCGACCAAGGTCATGGCCAGATCCAGCCGACGGCGCATACCGCCGGAGTACGTCACCCCCCGAGCCTTGCCCGCCGCGGTCAAGTCGAACTTCTCCAGCAGCTCAGCAGCCAGCGCCTTAGCCCGCCCACGACCCAACCGATACAGATTGGCCATCATGATCAGGTTCTCCTCACCGGTGAGGAGATTGTCGACCGCGGCGAACTGGCCGGTCACACTGATCAGCGGACGGATCCGCTCGGCCCGGCGCACATCATCGCCCAGGATCCGGGCGGTCCCGGAATCAGCCGGGAGCAACGTGGTCAAAATGTTGACCACAGTGGTCTTACCGGCGCCGTTCGGCCCCAACAGCGCGTAGATCGAACCCTGCGGAACCGACAGATCGATGCCGTCGAGCACCGTCTTGTCGCCGTACGCCTTCCGCAGCCCGGACACCTCGATCGCGGGCGGTGACACAGCCATTGATTCCTCCCCCTTACTCAGATGAATGGCACGCCTGATAGCCGGCGCTCTTCCGACGAACGACCTCAGGCGCGGTGCACCCACACATCGCCGTGCAGAGTGCGGGCACTGATCTTGACCCGGTCCGTGCCGGTAGGCCCGTCGGCATCGTCCAAGTCGTTCGCCACACCGCCGACCAGGCTGCTGACATCCAGCAACGCCGAAGTACCGGCCCGGACCCCGACCTCCACCGCCCCGACAGTGGTCTCCAACCGCACCGAACCGGTGCGCACCTGCCCGATCCGGATATCGCCGTTGGTGACCTTCACCTCCACATCGGAATCGGCCCGATCCACCGTGACCACCCCGTTGACCCCGGCCACCTTCAGCGCACCGCAGACCTGCCCCAGCCGAGTCGCCCCGCTGGTGTTCCGGACATCCACAGTGCCCTCGGCCCGGCCGATCTCGACCTTGCCCTGCGCGGCCACCACATGAGCGGAACCCGCGACCGCCTCGACGAAAACCGCACCCAACGCCGTCTCCACCCACAACGGCCCGGTCTCCCCCAACACGATGTCGCCCGAACCGGCGGTGAACCGGCACTCGCCGAGCCGACCCGCACCGTTCAGCTGGGCCAGACCAGCCACCCCCTTCACCGTGGAACCAGCGGCCAGCCGGACAGTCACCTTGACCGTGCCGTCACCGGTGTACTTCGGAGACAACCTGCTGCCCCGACCGAACAACGGCGCCCGGTCCTTAGGCGTGCGGATCTCCAACTGGCCACCGGAGAACTCCACAGTCGTACTCGCCGCCGCCTTGACACTGGCAGCGGTGTCGTCAGCCGGGACGACGTCGACAGTCGTGCCCTCCTCATGCGGACCGGCCAGCAGATGAACCTCGGCGGCACGCAGTTCCAGCTTCAGCGCGATCGGATCAGTGGTAGCGAAAATGGGCATGGCAATGCCTTTCGATGGGTCGCGGATAAATCGATGAGCAGGTTCGGCGGCGGTCCGCCGCCGTCAGTTCGACCAGCCCGAGTAACTCTGGCCGATATGCAGCCCGGAGCGCGGGGCGCGGCGCGCCTCGGCCGCCGCCACCGCGCCGACCGCCCGGACCAGCCAGGCATTCGACGACAGGCCGGCCCTGGCGGCCAACTCGTCCACCTGGGTCTTCAGCCGGGCGGGCAGGCGCAGGCTCACCCGGGCCAGGATGTCGTCCTCGGCCTCGGGCTCGGCGTCGTCCACCGACAGCACGCTGAGATCGGCGGACTCGTCGGCGAGGCCGTCAGCAGCGGCGGCTGACGGCCCGCCGGTCGGCGGTGGCGTCACCACCAGATCCGGGTTCCGGTCACGCAGCCGGACGTCGACCCGGCCCGGGGCGATCGCCTCGGAGACCTCCCCGGCGGCCGAGGCGACGACGTCCAGCATGGCCAGCCGGAACGCGGCGTCCAGCGGGATGGCGAAGCGCTCGATCAGCGCCTCGGCCTCCGTGCCGCCGGCCGTCGCGGCGGCGGCCAGCGCCTGGTGGAGGGATTCGAGATGCGGCTCCAGGTCCATGACAGCAATGTAGCGCCATCATGACGTCACCGCAAGCAAGAGTGACGTCATAGTGACGTCACCACTCCCGGAGTGCCTCCGAACAGCTCGTTCTGTCAGCGCGTTTTGTCAGCGCGGTCTGGCAATGTCGGCCCATGCTCGAAACCCCCGAAGAACTGACCGCACTTCAGGACCTCCTCGACGCCAGCGCCGCCACCGCCGGCCCGCACCTGCGCGGCATCATCACCGACGAACGCCGCATGACCGCCGCCGCGCTGACCGACCACCTCCAGGGCATGCGGCTGATCACCGTGGCGACCGTGACCGCCGACGGCCGCCCGCTGACCGGCCCGTTCGACGGCTACTTCCTGCACGGCTCCTGGTGGTTCAGCTCCGGCCCGGACGCGGTGCGCATCCGCCACCTGAAGGCGCGCCCGGCGGTGAGCGCGACGTACCTGCCCGGGGAACAGGTGGCGGTGACTGCCCACGGCCAAGCCGAGCTGTTCGACCTCCACGGCCCGCAGTGCGCGCCGATGCGGCAGGCGATGCTGGACCACTACCTGCCGAAGCAGGGGCCTGCGTTCCAGGAGTGGATGGAAGGGCTTGAAGGCGGCATCGGGGTGCGGATCGACGCCCGGAAGCTGTTCACCTTCGCCGCACCGCGGGACTGAGCCGCCGCACTGGCACAGGCCGCCGTACTTGCCGGGCTGCCGCACTCGCCCGCGCTGCCGGTTGTTCGAGCCGCCCCGGCTCATTCCCAGCCGTGGGCGGCGTACGTCTGTTTATCCCATTCTGGATACGGGGTGGTGTAGGTGCCCCACCCCATGTGCTCGTAGTAGAGCGTCATCGCCTCGAAGTGGCTGGCGGCCTCGACGGTCCACACCAGCCGGGCCCGCTCGGTGAGCAGCGCACGCGCGCCGTCTCCGGGCGGCCCGGCCAGGCAGAATGTGAGTCCGTCCTCGCCGTCGTCCCAGAGCTCGTGAAGCAAAGCAGCTCCCCCCAGCCCTATCGCGGCATCGCCGGCAGCTCCGGCAGCGCGGTCGCAGACAGCCACTCGTCGAAGAACCCGCCGAGATCCCGCCCCGCCACCGACGACGCCACCTCCACGAACCCGGCCGTGGACACCGTCGAGTACCGGAACCGGTCGGTCCAGGTCCGCAGCAGGGTGAAGAAAGCCTCGTCCCCGACCGACAAACGCAGCGCGTGCAACGTCAGCGCACCCCGCTTGTACACGCGGTCGTCGAACAGATCCGCCGGGCCCGGGTCGGCCAGCACCAGGTCCTGCGGAAGCCGGGACAACCGCTGGTGCCAGGTGCGGGCGTGCCCGTCGGCCGACCCCTCGCCACAGCCCTGCGACCACAGCCACTCCGCGTAGCAGGCGAAGCCCTCGTGCAGCCAGATGTCGCGCCAGTCGCCCAAGGTCAGGGAGTTGCCGAACCACTGGTGCGCCAACTCGTGCGCGATCAGCCGCTCCCACTCCCCGTCCATGTGGTTGCTGCCGAACATCGACACACCCTGGGCCTCCACCGGGATCTCCAGGTGGTCGTCAGTCACCACCACCGTGTACGCCTCGAACGGATACGGCCCGAACAGCCCGCCGAACAACGCCACCATCTCGTCCTGCCGCGCCAACGCCGCCCGCGCCGCCGGCACCCGCCGCGCCGGCGCCACCAGCGACTGCGGCACGCCGCTGCCGTCCGAGGCCAGATCAACCCGCTGATACGGCCCGATCTGCACCGTCGCCAGATACGTCGCCATCGGCGCGTCCTGCACGAACGTCCACGTCGAGGACGAGCCGCTGTGCGCCACCGGCGCCAGCCGGCCGTTCGCCACCACCCGGTACTGCGAGGCCGTACTCACCTGCACCCGATACGTCGCCTTCTCATCGGGCCGGTCATTACACGGGAACCACGACGGCGCCCCCGTCGGCTGCGACGCCACCAACACCCCGTCGGCCAACTGCTCCCAACCCAGCCCGCCATACCGGCTCGACACCGGACGCGGCGCCCCCCGGTACACCACCTCCACCACCACCTGCTCCCCCGCGGCCACCGCCGCCGGAAGCATCACCCGCAGCTTCTCCTTGCGATGCTCGAACCGCAGCCGCCGACCGTCCTGAAGGATCACCCGATCCACCCGCAGATGATCGGAGAAGTCCAGCACCACCGCCGCCAACCGCGCCGTCGCCCGGCACGTCAGCACCGCGACCGCCGACATCCGGTTCGGGCCCACCCGGTAGTCCAGCGTCAGCTCGTAATGCTCCACGACGTAGCCCTCGTTGCCGCGCCGCGGAAAATACGGCGCCGCCGCACGCCCCGAGACC
>NZ_JAAFYZ010000073.1 GCF_018274385.1 Catenulispora pinistramenti
GGCTGGGGCTGCTGGGTGGGAGCCGGGGGCTGCGCCGGAATGAGCATGGTCTCCATGGAGGACGGGTGCTGGGGCGCGACATCCTCGGCGGCGGCCGGCGAGGCGGGCTGCGGCGTTTGGATCAGCATCGTTTCCATGCCAGAGCCCGCGTTCGGCGGCACAGCATCCTGTGCGCCGGTAGCCGCTGCAGGCTGCGGCGCTTGGATCAGCATGGTCTCCATGCCGGAGCCAGCCTTCGGCGGCACAGCATCTTGCGCACCAGTTGCCGCGGCAGGCTGCGGAGCCTGGATCAGCATCGTCTCCATGCCAGAACCAGCCTTCGCCGGCACAGCGTCCTGCGCACCAGTAGCCGGGGCAGGCTGCGGCGCCTGAATCAGCATCGTCTCCCCACCCGCAGCAGCCGCCGCACTCCCCCAAACCGGAGCCTGCGCCTGCGCCTGCGGTTGTGCCTGCGGTTGTGCCTGCGCCTGCGCCTGCGCCGCGCCCTGCCCCGGCGCCACCGCCGCGACAATCCCCGCCACATGCGGCTGGCTCAGTCCCAGCGAGGCGCCGACGGCGTCGATGATCGCGCGCTCGGCCGGCTGGATCGGGCCGTCGGCGGCGGCGACCCGGGTGGCGCCGGTGACCATGGCCTCGCGGCCGGTGTCCGGGAGCTGCTGGGCCAGGGCGGCCAGCATCTGGGACAGGTCGTCGGGGACCACCTGCATGTCCTGGGCCAGGTTGGGTTCGGCGTAGCCGACCGCGCCGGCGGTGACGATCTCCTGGACGGCGGTCGCGCGCGCCGCCGGGTGGTCCCAGCCGCCGCGTCGCAGGACGTTGACCATCACGCCGCGGACCGAGTTCTGCAGCAGGTCTGTGAACTGGGCCGCGGTGGGGCGGCTCAGGACCGAGGCTTGGAAGTCGTTCTTGCAGTAGGTGCAGCGGACGAACTCGCCGACCACCTTCAGCGGGATCAGGGGGATGAAGAACAGCGTGAAGAAGCGCTGTGCCTTCCGGCGTTCGTAGTTCCGGTCCGCGCCGCACGCCGGGCAGGAGAACACCCCGCTGCCGATGACCCGGAAGACGGTTTTCCAGCCCCAGATGATCATTGGTACTAATCCCCTCCGTTCCGCGCGGTACGGAACAGAGGGAATCCTTCCACAGTGACCCGGGTCAGCGGAAAGCCCGGTTCACCGCCGAGATGATGGCCTTGAGCGATGCCGTCACGATGTTGGCATCGATGCCCACGCCCCACAGCACCCGGCTGCCGATCGCGCACTCCACGTACGACGCCGCCTGCGCGTCCTCGCCGGAGGTCAGCGCGTGCTCGACGTAGTCCAGCACCCGGACGTCGATCCCGACGCCGGCCAGCAGGTTGGTGAACGCGTCGATCGGGCCGTTGCCCACGCCTTCGAACTGCGTGGTGGCCTCGTCCACGGACAGGTCCACGGTGAGCCGGTCCTTGGCCTCGATCGCCGAGGTGGCGTGGTGGCCCAGCAGCTTGATACGGCCCCAGGGCGCCGCGGGGTTCGGCAGGTACTCGTCGACGAACGCGCCCCAGATCTCCTCCGGCGTGACCTCGCCGCCCTCGGCGTCGGTCTTGGCCTGGATCACCTGCGAAAACTCGATCTGCGCCCGGCGCGGCAGGTCGAGCTGGTGCTCGGCCTTCAGGATGTACGCGACGCCGCCCTTGCCGGACTGGGAGTTGACCCGGATCACGGCCTCGTAGTTGCGCCCCACGTCCTTCGGGTCGATCGGCAGGTACGGCACGGCCCAGACGATCTCGTCCACGCTCTTGCCGGCCGCCGCGGCGTCCCGCTCCAGGTGCTCGAAGCCCTTCTTGATCGCGTCCTGGTGCGAACCGGAGAACGCGGTGTAGACCAGGTCGCCGCCGTAGGGGTGGCGCGGGTGCACCGGCAGCTGGTTGCAGTACTCGACGGTGCGCCGCACCTCGTCGATGTCGGAGAAGTCGATCTCCGGGTCCACGCCCTGGGAGAACAGGTTCAGGCCCAGCGTCACCAGGCAGACGTTCCCGGTGCGCTCGCCGTTGCCGAACAGGCAGCCCTCGATCCGGTCGGCGCCGGCCTGGTACCCCAGCTCGGCGGCGGCCACCGCGGTGCCGCGGTCGTTGTGCGGGTGCAGCGACAGCACGATCGAGTCGCGGCGGTTGAGGTTGCGGTGCATCCACTCGATCGAGTCGGCGTAGACGTTGGGCGTGGCCATCTCCACGGTGGCCGGCAGGTTGATGATCACCTTGCGGTCCGGGGTGGGCTGCCAGACCTCGGTGACGGCGTCGCAGACCTCGACCGCGTACTCCAGCTCGGTGCCGGTGTAGGACTCCGGCGAGTACTCGAAGTAGATCTCGGTGCGAGTGCCGTCGGGGCGGGCCGGCATCGCGTCGGCGAACTGCCGGCACAGCTTGGCGCCGTTCGCCGCGATCTGGGTGATCCCGGCGGTGTCCTGGCCGAAGACGACCCGGCGCTGGAGCGTGGAGGTGGAGTTGTACAGGTGCACGATGGCCTGCTTGGCGCCGCGCACGGACTCGAAGGTCCGCTCGATCAGCTCCTCGCGGGCCTGGGTCAGGACCTGGATCACCACGTCGTCGGGGATCCGGTCCTCCTCGATGATCTGCCGGACGAAGTCGTAGTCGGTCTGCGAGGCGGCCGGGAAGCCGACCTCGATCTCCTTGTAGCCCATCGCGACCAGCAGCTCGAACATCTTCAGCTTGCGGGCCGGGGACATCGGGTCGATCAGCGCCTGGTTGCCGTCGCGCAGGTCCACGGCGCACCAGCGCGGGGCCCGGTCGATCACCTTCGTGGGCCAGTCGCGCTCGGGCAGCGGAATCGCCGCGAACGGAACGTACTTGTGGATCGGCATACCGGAGGGCTGTTGCGGCTGTACTCGCATTGTGCTCAAGACTCCCTGGTGGTCTCCAACGGAGGGGGACGGCCGACGGCGGAAACACGAAACGCCGCGACGAGGGAGCCGGCCTGTGTCGGTACTACAGGCCCTCGCCGCGGCTGCTAAGAAGGAGCAGACCACACTGGCAGGAGTTGCACATAGCGGTGCGACTGTATCCCGATCGTCTCAACGGGCGCACTCGCTGTCCGTGATCCGAGACGGCCGCCAGGCGTCACTCGATCAGCGTAATAGCGGCTCGCCGCCTGTTACGAAACAGTGATCAAAGTCATAAACCCGGCCATACTCACCGCCATGACCAGCGCCACGACCCCGCCCCGAACCGCCGCCGCCCCGGCGTTCTGCGGCATCGTCCCGCCGCACCTGCTCTCCCGCCTGGCGGGTTCGAGCCTGCACGTGGCCCAGGCCGCGCGCCGCACCCTGACCGCCGACGCCCGGCACCGCCAAGCCCGCGGCGCCGTGCCCTGGGTCGGCGAGCGGCACCTGGCCCCGCCGACCGTCACCGGGCGCGCCGACGACCGCTCGATCTTCGACGACCACGACACCGAGCACCTGCCGGGCTCGCAGGTGCGCGCCGAGGGCGGCCCGGCGACCGGGGACGCCAGCGCGGATGAGGCCTACGACGGCCTGGGCGCGACGTTCGACTTCTACCTGAAGGTCTACGACCGCTGGTCCGTGGACGGCCAGGGCCTGCCGCTGAAGGGCACGGTCCACTACGGCGTGCAGTACGACAACGCCTTCTGGAACGGCTCGCAGATGGTGTTCGGCGACGGCGACGGCGCGGTGTTCGGCCGCTTCACCGACGCGGTGGACGTGATCGGCCACGAGCTCACCCACGGCGTCACGCAGTACACCGCGAACCTGGTCTACCGCGGCCAGTCCGGCGCGCTGAACGAGTCGGTCTCCGACTGCTTCGGCTCGATGGTCAAGCAGTACCAGCTCGGCCAGGACGCCGCCGACGCGGACTGGCTGATCGGCGCCGGGCTGTTCCTGCCCTCGGTGCGGGGCGTCGCGCTGCGCTCGATGAAGGACCCGGGCACCGCCTACGACGACCCGCACCTGGGCAAGGACCCGCAGCCGGCCGCGATGTCCGGCTACGTGGACACCACCACCGACGACGGCGGCGTGCACATCAACTCCGGCATCCCGAACCGGGCGTTCTATCTGGCGGCCACCGCCATCGGCGGCAAGTCCTGGGAGGGCGCCGGAGCGGTCTGGTACGACGTGCTCACCTCCCCCTCGCTCCCGGCGGCCGCGACGTTCGCCACCTTCGGCACCGCGACCGTGCACGCCGCCGAAGCGCGGTTCGGCCGCCGGTCGCGGCAGGCGAACGCGGTGGCCGCGGCGTGGCGGGAGGTCGGGGTGTCGGTCCACTCCTGAGCGGGCGTTTTCTGGCGCGATGGGCGTCCGCGGCGGCGGCGGCGGCGGCGGCGGCGGCGGCGGCGGGTGATCGTCCCGGATATCGGCTGGGACCGCGGGCGCGCGACTCGCTAGTGTCGCCGTTGTGACAGACCAGGTTGACCCGACCGGCCAATGTGTCTTCTGCGGGATAGTCGCGGGGACGATTCCGTACGCGAAGGTAGCCGAGGATGCCATGACGTTCGCCTTCATGGATATCGATCCCGGCTCGGACGGCCACCTGGTGGTAATCCCGAAGCGGCACAGCGCTGACCTCTTCGAGATCTCCGCCGACTACCTTGCCGCCACCACACTGACTGCCCAGCGGATCGCCAAAGTCGCGCTGTCCGAGCTCGGCGCCGACGGCGTCAACCTGCTCAATTGCAGCGGTCCCGCAGCTTGGCAGACGGTCTTCCACTTCCACCTGCATGTGATCCCGCGCTACCACGATCGGAGCAAGGACCGGCTGGAGCTGCCGTTCGAGCCCGGCATGCCGGCTGACGCCGAAGCCATCGCCGAACACGCGAGGCTACTCGCCGCCAAGCTCTAGAGGCGATGGGGCCCTGAGCTCCTGAGCTCCTGAGCACAGGAGGGCGCAAAAGGCTCGGGCGAATACAGCCCGGCGGAAATTCGATGGCCGCCGGCGGGGGCACTGCCTAGCATCGGCGGCGATGACGATCACGATCCGGGACATCGACCCCGCCGACCCGGCGACGGGATAAGCCGTGGCCTGGGGAGAAACCGTGCCTTTGACGATCCGTGAACTCCGCGTCGAGGACCCGGCCACCGTGCCGGAGCTGCTTGCGCTGTACCGGGATGCCGTGGCCGCCGACGCGCCGCGGTATCCGGAGCCGACCGAGTCGCTGCTGAGGTGGCTGATGGTGCCGCGCGTCGCCCGGCACCGGAGCTGCGTCGTCGCGTACGACGGAGACCGCCCGGTCGGGTACGGATGCATGAACCACGACAACGAGACCAACCGGGACCTGATCTCCGGGAACCTCTGGATCCGGCCCGAGGACCGGGCCGAGGTCGCCGTTCCCCTGATCGGCGCGTTCAAGGCCTACGCGCGCGGTCGCGGCTGCACCCGCCTGACCCTGCCGTTCGGCGATCACTCCACGGACTACGAGGCCGTGTTCACGGCCGAGGGCGGTCGGCCGGTCGCCCGGGAGTTCCGCATGCAGGTGGATCTCACGGCGATCGACCGCGAGCGGTATGCGGACTTGGCGCAGCCGTCGGAGAAGAACGCGCACTACCGGATCGAGCAGTGGCGGAGCCCGACACCCGAGCACCTGCTGCCGGCAGTGGTCCAGGCCAACGAGGCGATGCGTGACGCGCCGACCGGCGACCTCGACTTCCAGTTCGCGCCGGCGAGCATCGATCGGCGCCGGCAGATGGAGCTCGATGCGATGGCCGTCGGCACCCGGCTCCACATCATCGCCGCGCTCACCGCGGACGCCACGATCGCCGGCTTCCACGAGGTCCTGCTGTTCCCGGGCTGCCGGATGGCCGACGTCGGGCGCACCGCGGTCCCGACGAAGTTCCGCGGCCACGGCCTGGGCCTGCGGCTCAAGGCGGCGCTGACGCTGCACCTGCTGGAGCACGAGCCGCAGATCGACACGGTCAGCACCTGGAACGACTCGGACAACGTCCCCATGCTCCGGGTGAACGGGGCGCTGGGCTATGAGCGGGCCGAGGCCTGGAGCAACTGGCAGTTTGACCTCTAATATCAGAATTCTGCGGCCGGGCTCCGGACCCGCAGGACTCTGAGAGGGGGGACGCCGCGTGGCCGACCTGCCCGCCGCGGACGCCGCCGCCGCCGTCGCCGCGGACGCTGCGGACACCGCCGGCGCCGCCGTCGCCCCGCTGGACGCGACCACGCGCATGGTGTGCGCGCAGGCGTACTGGGACCCGACCTTCGCCGCCCAGGCCGAGGAACTGCTGCTCGGCGACGCGTTCTCGGCGATCGGGCCGCCGGTCGGGCTGGACCTGCCGGTGATCCTCCGGCACGCGCGGCACTCGCTGCGGATCGATCGGCGCCGGGACTGGGCGCTGCTGGCGTGCTGGGTGCTGGTCGCGCTCTGCGTGGCCGGGCCGCTGGTGATCACCCGGGGTACCAAGGACTTCGAGCCGACGGTGTTCGGCGTGCTCTGCGGCGTGGCCTCGGTGGCGACCCTGGCCTGGACCATAGCCACCACGGCGCGCTGGCTCCGGGTCCACGCGGCCTTCGCGCTGCTGCGCACCCCGCCGGCGCCGCCGGTCTCGGCGCCGCCGCTGCCCCCGGACGTGCACGCCGAGATCGTCGCCGACCAGGCCTCGAACGTGGTCTGCTACCCGGCCGGCGCGCCGAACCCGTTCGCCGCCTTCGGGGAGCTGCTGGGCGAGGAGGTCACGGTCCGGCTGCCGCCGGCGCCGGCCCGGGTCGACGCCACCGACCTGCACCTCTACCTGGCCAACGAGCTGGCCCGGGACCCGCGCCTGGCGGACGTGGCGATCGCCGGGAACCTGTTCGTCCGCGGCGACGTGGCCGACGACGTCCCCGGTCTGTGGCCCGGCGGCAAACAGAGCCGGCCGTCCCGCCAAGCCCACGCCCTGATCTACTCCGTGGGCATCAACCCCGGCGACCGCGCACAGACCTATCTGACCTTCCAGACCGCCCGGCACGACGGCGGCCTCATGATCTCGATGCACGTCCGCATCCGCGAACAGAACGAGCGGATCGTCCTGGGCATCGCCTCGACGATCGCGACGCCGCCGGCCGCGAAGTACACCTCGGTCAGCGGCCCCCTCCCCCGCACCCTGGGCCGGGTGCGGGCCCACGCACGCTGGTACACGCTGCTGGAACTGCCCGGTATCGCGACCGAGGCCTGGAGCAGCCCGCTGGTCACCTTCGTCGGGCACCGGCTGAACGTGCGAGCCCGCAAGAAGGGGCTCCGCCGCATCCGCCGCAAGGGCCGGCTCCCGGAGCGCGGCGCCCGCACCTCGCTACGGCGCTGGATCATGGACCCGGCCAAGATCACCGCGCACGACGCCGAGGCCCGCGACGTCCTACGGCTGCTGCGCGAGGCGCTGTTCGAGCACCTCGTGCGCTACTTCCAGGCGCACGAACTGCCGACCGGCGACCTGATGGGGGTGCGGGACGCGGTGCTGCGGGTGGAGGGGACCGTGCGCGCCGGAAGCGTTGTGGAGACTGGGAAACCCGATTCGGATCGGACGGCCGACACGCATCAGAAAGCTGACACAGATCAGAAGACTGACACGCGCCGGAGAGCCAAGGCGGATCGGAAGGCCGACGCGGAGCGAAGAGCCGCCGCGAACCGGAAAGCTGAAGCGGAGCGAAGAGCCAGAGCGGATCGGGACTTCAGGGCAACCGGGCGGCCTCGGCGATGAGGTCTTCGTATCGGGCGTCCGGCGTCGCCTGGAGCAGGGCGGCGAGGTGGAGCCAGCGGTCGGGGCGGCCGTCGAGATGGGCCCGGACCAGGTTCTCCAAGGGCCGGTCGAGCGGGTGGTCCAGGTCGATTCCGTCCCGCCACGACGGAAGGTTCCGCGGCCACTGCGCCGAGAACCCCCGGGCCGCCTCGATCAGCGGTTCGGCATCGCCGGCGGCCATCGACTCGCGGACCCGCGGTGCCATCGCCTCAAGGCTTCCGGCCAGCTCCAGCTCCAGCGCCCAGACCGCTTCCACCCCGATCAGCTCGGCGAGCAGCGCGTAGGCCGCCATCCGGCCCCGCTGAGCGTCGGCGCGCCACCTGGGGATGGTCACACGCAGGACACTGAGTACCCACGCGGGATCTTCGGCCATGTGCCGAAGCGCGTCCAACGCCTCGGCCGGGTCCTGCCCTGAGATCCACCGCATCACCTGGTCGTCACGCGGGGCCAGGGCGTACGCCCGCTCGATGATCTCTCGGCCGACGGCCGTGGCGCGCCCCATGATCCGCAACAGGAGGTGGGGGTCCGCCGACTCGTCCATCAGGCGGGCCAGGACCGGATCGGGTGTGGCACCGTTGGCGGCCAGTTCCCTGCGCTGCTGGAGGGTACCGTCGGCGACCACATGATCCACCAACGCCCGGCACAGCGGGGTCAGACCGGCCGCGGCCGTGATCGTCTCGTCCCACGTAGCCGGGTCGGCCAGAGCGCGGGCGGCGACATCAGCGGGCGCCAGAGCCAGGAGTATGTTCGCGGCCTCGCGAGCGCCGTCGGGCAGGGCTTCGACTGACACGAAGTGGTACCGGACAGCGCTGTCCGGCTTCGCGAAGAGTTCGAGGATGGTGCCTTTGTAGGTGTACATCCGCGAAAAAGCCTGCCCCCAGCGGTCCGGGTCGTCCGCCAACCACTCGGCGGCGTATCCGGCAATGCAGAAACGCATATCGTCTGCGGCCCGCTGCTCTCCTGGGAGATGTCCGCCACCATCAGAGACGGCGAGCGACATCGCGAGTGCGGCCGGCCGGGTGTGTTCCAGAACTTCGGCGGGGGACATGGTGCCGGCTCGCAGCGCGGCCCAGGCCAGCACGCGAAGCCGATGGGCCGCCTGCGGGCTTTTGAGGGACGCGGCCTCACCGACGAGTTCGCGGTACTGGTCCACGGATACCGCTTCCATGCTCTCTTGCACGGGAGTGATATCGGAGCGGAAGGTGTAGACCCAACTGAGATTATTGATTCGCGGGAACCCCAGACGGCTGAAGGCGCTGCCCCTGCACTCCCACAGCCCGCGATTCCGCTTGACCTCGGCCCGGAGACCGTGCGCGTCCAAGGTCGCGATGACCCGCGCCGCCTGCCGCCCGGTGAGCCACGCGGCATGGGGCATCAGCGCCAGGAGCAGTTCCGGGTCGTCCGCGTCGGCCACCTCGTCCCACCAGTCGGCCTCCTGGAGCCGCGACTTGGCCCTGGTGAGGGCGAGCAGGCGCCGCCTGACTCCGGGCGCGACGACCGCGTGGCCGTCCGGCCCCTGCCGATCCCGCAGGATCGCCCGGCGCGCCCGGTGTACCCGCGGATCGGCCGAATTGAAGGTGAAGAACACCTCGTCGGCTTCCGGATCGAAGCGCGTCAGGACCCGGTCGATGATCCAGTCGGGGTCTTCACCGCGGCCGCGAATGGCCTGGCGGGCCGAGGCGGCCAGGGCCGAGGCAGGGCCCCTGGCGAGGATGTGGTCCCGGGCCGCCCGGGTGAGCCGGCCCTCCATCGCCGTGACGGCCTCGGCGAGGTCCGCCTCCGGGAGCGCGGCCAGCACCGCCGGGATGTCCGCCGGCCGCGCTGATTCGAGGAGCCGGAAGAACCGGAGCAACACCTTTTCAGGCGCCGGGCCCGCCGAACTCGCATCCGGCACGGCACCAGTCGGCGGACCCGGCATCACCCACCCCACTTACCCCACCGCGCTAACGGGGATACGTCTTCAGTCTGTATCGGCTCAGTTTCTCAGAAGACGCAGACGGTCCCGGCATCTGACGAGGATGCCGGGACCGTCGGGCCCTCTACCGAGGCTCAATCGTGAGACTCACCGGGAGGGGCCATGGTTGTGCTCGTCGCGATACAGGGTGTGAGCGCCGGGCCCACGCCGCTTCTCAGAGCCCTCAGAACTGTCAGAACTCTCAGAACCCGAGCTTGGCCAGCTGCTTCGGATCCCGCTGCCAGTCCTTCGCTACCTTCACGTGCAGGTCCAGGAACACCGGCGTGCCGAGCAGCGCCTCGATCTGCTGCCGAGCCCGCGAGCCGACCTCGCGCAGCCGCTCGCCGCCATGGCCGATGACGATCGCCTTCTGACTGGGGCGCTCCACATACAGCGTGGCGTGCACGTCCAGCAGCGGCCGGTCGGCGGGCCGGTCCTCGCGCAGCGTCATCTCCTCGACGGTGACGGCCAGCGAGTGCGGCAGCTCGTCGCGCACGCCCTCCAGCGCGGCCTCCCGGACCAGCTCGCCGACCATGACCTCCTCCGGCTCGTCGGTCAGCTCACCGCCCGGGTACAGCGGCGGCGACTCCGGGAGCTGCTTCACCAGCAGGTCCTCCAGCAGCTGGATCTGCTGGTCGCGGACCGCCGAGACCGGGATCACCTCGGCCCACTCCACGCCGACCTCGCGGCCCAGCTCGACCAGGGCCAGCAGCTGCTCGGCGATCTGCTCCTTGGAGGCCTTGTCGGTCTTGGTGAGGATGGCGATCTTCGGGGTGCGCCGGACCTCGGCCAGCTCGGCGGCGATGTACCGGTCGCCGGGGCCGATCTTCTCGTCGGCCGGCACGCAGAACCCGATGACGTCCACCTCGGCCCAGGTGGCGCGCACCTCGTCGTTGAGCCGGGCGCCGAGCAGGGTGCGCGGCTTGTGCAGGCCGGGGGTGTCGACCAGGACCAGCTGCGCGTCGTCGCGGTGCACGATGCCGCGCACGGTGTGCCGGGTGGTCTGCGGCCGGCCGGAGGTGATCGCCACCTTCGCACCGACCACCGAGTTGGTCAGCGTGGACTTGCCGGCGTTGGGCCGGCCGACGAAGCAGGCGAAGCCGGCGCGGAAGTCGTCCGGGAACTCGTGGCGGGGCGGGGAGTCGTCACGGACGCCGCGGCCGTAGGCGGTCGGCGCCGGCTCCGAATCCCGGACCTGGTCGGTCGTGACGCGCTTCTCGGCGAGCTTCTGGCTGCGCTTGACGCGCTCGGCCTTCTTCTTCGCCGCCTCGGCGTTGGCCGCCTGGCGGGACCGCGATCGTCCACTTCCGCTGCTCGTCATGGGGACCATTCTCCCTTACTCGGGACGGTCCGCCGCTCAGAGCTTCGGATCGGCCAGGAACAGCCGCGGCGGGGTGCCCGAACCCTTCAGGTCGGCGACCACGTCCAGGTCCTCCTGCCGGAACCCCTTATCCGCGCTGACCAGCACCGCGGCCTCCAGCGACTTGGCTCCGCCGACCACCGCCATCGCGACCGCGGCCTGGAGCGCCGAGAGCTGCAACGCCGGCAGCTCCACGGTGGTCGCCACGTAGGTGCGGCCGGTGTCGTCACGGACCGCCGCCCCCTCGGCCGCGCCGTTGCGGGCCCGCTGGGCCTTGGCGAGGGTGTGCAGCTTGGCGTTCTCGGGGTCCAGCTGGGTGTCAGTCATGGCACAACGCTATCGAAAACGCAGAAGGCCCCGGATATCTGTCCCGGGGCCTTCTTTTCGCTGAGCGGATGACGAGATTCGAACTCGCGACCCTCACCTTGGCAAGGTGATGCTCTACCAACTGAGCCACATCCGCATTCGCCGACCGGGTTTCCCCGGCGACGAGGAAAACTATAGCCCATGTGCGGAGTGGGTTCGCCACCTGGTTACCCGGACGTGTCAGGCGTCGCCTAAGGCATCGGGCCGGGTATCAGGTCAGGTATCACGTCAGGCACTTGCCCGCACATCCGTCAGCATCACGTCAGGCATCAGGTCAGGCATCAGGTCAGCCGTCACCCTGCGGAACCCGCTTCACCAACACGGTGCCGATCCGGCGCCGCCGGCCCTCCGCGGACTCCGCGGTCAGCCGCAGCCCCTCGACCTCGATCTGCGCGCCCGGGATCGGCACCACGCCCAGCCGCTTGGCCATCAGGCCGCCGACGGTCTCCACGTCGTCGTCCTCCAGGTCCACGCCGAACAGGTCGCCGAGCTCGTCCACGCCCAGGCGCGCGGTGACCCGCGCCGCGTCCGGGGACAGCCGCTCCACCGAGGGCCGCTCCACGTCGTACTCGTCGGCGATCTCCCCGACGATCTCCTCCAGGATGTCCTCGATGGTGACCAGCCCGGCGGTGCCGCCGTACTCGTCGATCACCACGGCCAGGTGGATGTGCCCGGCCTGCATGTCCCGCAGCAGCTCGTCGGCGGGCTTGCTGTCCGGGATGCAGACCGGGTCGCGCATCGCCGACTCCACCAGCTCGGTGGTCTCCCCGCCGGGGTGCTCGTGGATCCGCCGGACCAGGTCCTTGAGATAGACGATGCCGACCACGTCGTCGGCGTTCTCGCCGACCACCGGGATCCGGGAGAAGCCGCTGCGCAGCGCCAGCGACAGGGCCTGGCGCAGGGTCTTGTGCCGCTCGATGAAGACCATGTCGGTGCGCGGCACCATCACCTCGCGCACCAGCGTGTCGCCGAGCTCGAAGACCGAGTGCACCATCCGGCGCTCGTCGTCCTCGATGACGCTGTTCGCCTCGGCCAGGTCGACCAGCGCGCGCAGCTCGGCCTCGGAGGCGAACGGGCCTTCGCGAAAGCCCCGGCCCGGGGTCACGGCGTTGCCGAGCATGATCAGCAGCTGCGCCAGCGGCCCCAGGACCTTGGTCAGCAGCGCCAGCGGGCCGGCGAAGCGCAGCGCCACCTTCACCGAGTGCTGGCGGCCGATGGTCCGCGGCATCACGCCGATGAAGATGTAGGAGACGGCGATCATCACGCCGATCGCGGCGAGGCCGGCGCCCCAGACCGCGTCGACGCGCCGCATGAACAGCACGGTGACCAGCACCGTGGCCGCGATCTCGCAGCCCACCCGCAGCAGCAGGACCAGGTTCAGCACCCGGGCCGGGTCGTCGACCAGCTCCTTGAGCCGGGGCGAGCGCGGCACGCCCTCCTCGACCAGTTCGGCGGCCCGCACCCGGGAGACCCGGGACAGCGCGGCGTCCGCACAGGCGGAGACCCCCGCGACCGCGACCAGCACCACGACCGCGACGATCTCCCAGAACAGCAGGGCACTCATCGGGCCACCCCGTGGCCCCGGCCAGTGCCCTGCCGATGTCTATGACCGCTCATCGAGCGCCTGACCTGGCCTTCCATCCTCGTAGCAGCTGTTTTTGGAGGCCGAACATCTCGGCCTCCTCCTCCGGCTCGGCGTGGTCGTAGCCCAGCAGGTGCAAGATCCCGTGCGTGGTGAGCAGCCGCAGCTCCTCGGCCGTGGCGTGGCCGGCGTCCTTGGCCTGCTTCTCGGCCACCTCCGGACACAGCACGACGTCCCCGAGCAGCCCGGGGACCGGCTCGTTGTCGTCCTCGGCCCGGGCCGGGCGCAGCTCGTCCATCGGGAAGGAGAGCACGTCGGTCGGGCCCGGCTCGTCCATCCACTGGATGTGCAGCTGCTCCATCGCGGCGGTGTCGACCAGCAGGATGGACAGCTCGGCCATCGGGTGGATGCCCATCTCACCGAGCACGTACCGGGCCACCCCGACCAGTTCCTCGGCGTCCACACCCTGCTCGGTGCCGTAGTCGGTCTCGTTGGCGATGTCGATCGACATGGGGGTCAGTGCCTCTTCCTCTTGGCGTCCCCACCCCGGGCGTCGTACCGCCCGTACGCGTCGACGATGTCCCCCACCAATCGGTGCCGCACCACGTCGGCACTCGTCAGCTCGGCGAAATGGATGTCCTCCACACCGGACAGGATATTGCGCACCACCCGCAGCCCGGACTCGGTCCCCCCGGGCAGGTCGACCTGGGTCACGTCGCCGGTGACGACGATCCTGGAACCGAAGCCGAGGCGGGTGAGGAACATCTTCATCTGCTCGGGGGAGGTGTTCTGGGCCTCGTCGAGGATGATGAATGCGTCATTGAGGGTGCGGCCACGCATATATGCCAGTGGTGCCACCTCGATAACCCCGGCCGCCATCAACCGGGGAATGCTGTCCGGATCGATCATGTCGTGCAGCGCGTCGTACAACGGCCGCAGATACGGGTCGATCTTCTCGTACAGCGTCCCGGGCAGGAAGCCCAGCTTCTCCCCTGCCTCGACCGCGGGCCGGGTCAAAATGATGCGGTTGACCTGCTTGCTCTGCAGCGACTGCACCGCCTTGGCCATCGCCAGGTAGGTCTTGCCGGAGCCGGCGGGCCCGATGCCGAACACGATCGTGTTGCGGTCGATGGCGTCGACGTAGTTCTTCTGGTTCAGCGTCTTGGGGCGGATGGTGCGGCCGCGGTTGCTCAGGATGTTCTGGGTCAGCACCTCGGCCGGGCGCTGCCCGTCGACGTCGGCCTCGCCGCTGCGCAGCATCTGGATCGAGCGCTCGACGCCGTCCTCGGTGAGCGGGGCGCCGGTGCGCAGCATCAGCAGCATCTCGCCGAAGAGCCGCTCCACCAGAGCGACCTCGCTCCGGCTGCCGGAGATGGTCACCTGGTTGCCGCGGGCGTGGATGTCGGCGCCCGGGAAGGCCTTCTCGATCACCCGCAGCAGGCCGTCGCCGGCCCCGAAGACGGAGACCAGGGGGTGTCCGGACGGTATTTCGATCTTGGCCTGGACGACGCCGGGGGCGACTTCCTCGGCGTCGGTGGCGCGCGCGGCGCCAGTGGAACCTGCCCCGGAGGCGGGCTTGGAGGACCCGGAGGACGCCCCTGCCCCGTTCGCCCCGGCGCGGCCGGCCCCGGCCGCCCTCCCGTTGCGGTCCGCGGCGGAGGACTGGCGGCCCTTGCCCGAGCGCGGTGCGGTGTTGTCTGCCATAGGAACGGCCATACGGCCTTTGATCACTCTCCTGTCTCCGTGGTGGTTCCATGCTAGCCCGCACCCCCGCGACCAGGGCGGGAGATTTTGCCCCGGCGCCCTTTTCGTCATCCTGACGCTATGCTAATCTCGAATCGTTATCGTCAGATGGACGATAACAACGGGACGACGCGTGAGAAGGCGATGGGGATGGGTAGCGGACGCTGGGACTACGACGCATACGAGGCGGCTGAGGCCTACCGCAGGGCGAACGGCCGCAGCGCCTTCGACTACAACGACCGGGTGCTCAGCCGCACCCCGCGCAACCAGTGGCGCGCGCACCCCGACCTGGAGCCCTACGGCGTCGGCGTCCGGGAGAGCCGGGACAGCGCCGAGCACCCGACCTCGCTGGCGATCTCGGTCCTGTTCGACGTCACCGGCTCCATGGGCGGGGTCCCCCGGGTGCTCCAGACCAAGCTCGCCGACCTGCACGGCCTGCTGCTGCGCAAGGGCTACGTGGACCACCCGCAGATCCTGTTCGGGGCGATCGGCGACGCCTACTCCGACCGGGTGCCCCTGCAGGTCGGACAGTTCGAGTCCGACAACCGCATGGACGACCAGCTCGGCGACATCGTCCTGGAGGGCGGCGGCGGGGGCCAGATGCGCGAGTCGTACGAGCTGGCGATGTACTTCATGGCCCACCACACCTCGCTGGACTGCCACGAGAAGCGCGGCAAGCGCGGCTACCTGTTCATCATCGGCGATGAGATGCCCTACCCGAACGTGAACCCGCAGCAGGTGTCGCGGGTGCTCGGGCACCGCCTCGACGGCCCGGGAGGCGCCGGCCGCCCCAGCCACCCCGGCCGCCCCGGCGAGTGGCCCGGCGGGCACCTCGGGCGCGGCGGCTTCCCGACCACCCCGATCGAGGACGTGGTCCGCGACCTGACCCGCAAGTTCGACGTCTACTACATCCTCCCGGAGGGCTCCTCCTACGTCGGCAACGACGAGGTCCTCGGCGCCTGGCGCGCGCTGCTCGGCCAGAACGTCATCCAGCTCGACGACCTGGACGCGGTCTGCGAGACCATCGCGCTCACCATCGGCCTGGCCGAGGACCGCATCGACCTGGACGGCGGCTTGGAGGACCTGCGCGAGGTGGGCTCCGGGGCGGGACGCTCCGTGCAACGCGCGCTGGGCGAGCTGGACACGCACCACGGCACCCGGCGCGACCGGCGGGGTGATCCGCGGGGCGACCAACGAGGTGACCAGCGGGGCGACCGACGCGGCAGCCGCGCCACCCACGACCCGGACGTCCGCTTCCTGCGCGCGCAAGGCGTCGGCTACACGTACGACTCCGGATACGACAACCGCCCCGAAAGCCGCTGGTAAGAGAGCACTTGTTCAATGGACTTGATCGGCATGAAGCACGCGATCGTGGTGGACCTCGGCTACGGCGACGCCGGCAAAGGCTCGACCGTGGACTGGCTCTGCTCCCCCGCCCGCTCCGAGTCCCGCGCCGAGACGCGGTTTCGCCATGAGGCACAGATCCGCGCGGTCGTCCGCTTCAACGGCGGCGCCCAGGCCGGCCACAACGTGGTCACCCCCGAAGGCCGCCACCACACCTTCGCGCAGTTCGGCGCCGGCACCCTGCACGGCGTGCCCACGCACCTGTCCCGCTTCATGCTCGTCGAGCCGTTCGCCCTGGCCGCCGAGGCCGCGCACCTGGCCGCACTCGGCGTCCCCAACCCGTTCGCCCTGCTGTCGGCGGACTCCCGCGCGCTCATCACCACCCCCTACCACCGTGCCGCGAACCGCGTGCGCGAGTCCGCCCGAGACCGCACCCCCGGGTCGACCCGCCACGGCACCTGCGGCATGGGGATCGGCGAGACGGTCTCCTTCTCCCTGGCCGTCTCGCCGGATAAGCCTGCGCGCGTCGGGGACTGCCGGGACCGCGGCACCCTCATCAGGAAGCTGACGGCCCTGCGCGACCGGATCGCGGCCGATCTGGAGCTGTCCGGACTGCACCTGCCCGCCGACCTGCCGAGCCCGGAGTTCTGCGCGGACGTGTACCAGGCGTTCGCGCAGCGCGTACGGATCGTGGACGAGGAGGACAGCGGCTATCTCGCCGCACTGCTGGAATCAGGCCCCTGCGTCTTCGAGGGCGCCCAAGGCGTCCTGCTCGACGAGTGGTACGGCTTCCACCCGCACACCACCTGGTCGACGACCACCTTCGCCAACGCCGAGGCGCTGCTGAAAGAGTCCGGCCAGGCACCCGACACCGCGCTACGCCTCGGCGTGGTCCGCACCTACAGCACCCGGCACGGCGCCGGACCGTTCGTCTCCGAAGACGCGTCCCTGACCCCGATGCTGCCGGAACCGCACAACGAGACCGGAACGTGGCAGGGGGCGTTCCGGATCGGCCACTTCGACGCGGTGGCACATCGCTACGCGCTAGACGTGTGCGGCGGCGCCGACGCATTGGTGGTCACCCACGCCGACGCCGAGCCGACCGCCCGGCGCCTGTGCCGGGCCTACCAGGCCGCCGCCGACGTCCCGGCGATGGAGAAGCTGCCCCGCAGCCTGATCCCCGACCTGGACTACCAACGGCTGCTCACCAAGACCGTGTCCCGCTGCACGCCGGTCTACGAGGACGGCCCACAGGACCCACGCGACTGGCCGGACGCCATCGGCGAGGCGCTGGGAACGCCGGTCGGCGTGGTCTCCAGCGGGCCGACTTGGCGGGACAAGGCCGCGCGCCTGCCCTGCGCGAAATAGTGCGGCGCGGGGCTGGCGCGCGGGGCTGCGGCGCGGGGAGGGCGCGGGCTGCGGAACGGCGCTGCGCGGGCGCGGGCTGGTAGGGGCGCTATGGCTTGGCTTGTTTGGGGTTCGGGTCTTTTTGGACGAGGCTGGGGCTTGCGGGCCGGGTTGCGATTGGGTTGTGGGTTGAAAGGCGATTTTTACGGCCTTCGGTCATAGTTGTGCCGGTTCGGGGTTCGGGTCGGCGGGTTTGTTTGTCGGCTGCCGGTTTACGCGTTCACAACCCCGCCGCACCTCAGGCCTCTTCAACTCCAGCAAGTCCGGGCAAGGACAAGATCAACAGCAAAGTCAAGATCAAGAGCTAGCCGGAAAATGAGGGTGACCCAGGGCACCATGAAATGGCCCGGCCTCCCAGGCGATGTTGGTGCAGATGGCAGTCAAGGATCCGTGCCGTCGCGTGAAGCTTCGGGTTCAGTTCGCGAACCGCTCCGATATCGCTGCGTCGGCTCAGTGTTCGCAGGATCATGACGAGCGGGGCGAGGTGAGCCGTCAGCGACGTTGACAGCACCTCTCGGGGTCATTTTCGCGCCGACACGACGGCGCTGCAACGCGCCAGACCACTGTGATGAAGAGCCGGGCCTCCGGCGGGCCTCGGCAACCTCAGGGAAACTAGCGCCGCTCCATCGGGTGGCCGATCTAGTCTCAGCGGCGGCGGTCCCTGAGGTGGTGCGGTCCGTTCCCCACGGTCGCGTCGTCAGCCCGATGGGTACAGCACCGGTGTCCGGGGGTAAAGTCCGCGCGCTTGCGGTTGGGTGCCTGAGCTGCGGTTTCGTGAAGCGCGAACTTGACCCCCGGCCACCGGCACTGTAGGCGAAGCCCTGCCGACGCGACCGAGGGGAACGAACCGAAAACCAGCCGGAGAAGTACAAAGCCCAGTGGTTCGGTACCGGCGACTCGCCGAATTCGGCCGCCGGTGTCTTCGGCTTGCCGGCGAGGTGGTGGTGATCGGAAGAAGCTTGCCAATGCCCAGCTCGCAGGGCGGACGCGCTAACGTGAGCCCGTGCTTGTCTTCCGCGAGGCCGGGTTTGACGACTTCGAACACGTTCAATGCCTTTACCGGCAACTGAACCCGGACGACCCGATCGTCACGGACGGCTCGGACGCAGCCGCGTTCGCCGCGATCATCGATCGACCGGGCCTGCACCTGTTCGTCCTCGACGACGATGGCGCCATCGTCGCCACCACCTACCTGAACGTGATCCCCAACCTCTCGCGGTCGTCGTCCCCCTACGCGGTGATCGAGAACGTGGTCGTAGAGAAGGCGCTGCGTGGGACAGGCCTGGGCAAACGCATCATGGCGGCAACGCTTCAGGTCGCATGGGATGCCGGCTGCTACAAGGCGATGCTGATGACCGGCTCCCGCAGGCCATCGACCCTCGCGTTCTACAAGGCATGCGGCTTCAGCCCCGACGCCAAGAGCGCCTTCCTCGCCCGTCCACCACAGACATGATCTGTTAACCGCGCCTGCGCGAGCGGCAAGATTAGTCCGAACAGAATCCCGCTAGGCGACCGGAACAACCTTGCCAACTACAACGTGAGCGAGGCCACGGCTGGCAATGTTCCTCCGGAACGGACAGCCGGTACTAGAGCGGGCAACGCGATAGTCCAGGAGCGTGCATTTGGGTTGGCAGGCGCGGACCGGCCCGACTGCCAAGCCCGACTGCCAAGATGGACACCGGCGGATGGCGCATTGGCCTCGCAGCCAAAGTCGCACCGGCACCCGCACCAACCAACCTGCGTCCTCGGTCCCTGTGATTGCTTTTCTTCCGGCTGGTTTTCGGTTCGTTCCCCTCGGTCGCGTCGGCAGGGCTTCGCCTACAGTGCCGGTGGCCGGGGGTCAAGTTCGCGCTGCACAAAACCGCAGCTCACACGCCCAACCGCCGCGCGCGGACTTTACCCCCGGACACCGGTGCTGTACCCCCCGGGCTGACGACGCGACCGAGGGGAACGGACCGCACCACCCCACAAACCGCCGCCGCTGAGACTAGATCAGCCACCCTAGGGAACCGCGCTAGTTTCCCTGAGGTTGCCGAGGCCCGCCGGAGGCCCGGCCCTTCATCACAGCCCTTGACTTTGATCTTGCCTGTGGCTCTTGATCTTGCTCTTGATCTGGCCTTTGTCCTTGTTCTGACTTGCTGGAGTTGAAGAGGCCTGAGGTGCGGCGGGGTTGTGAACGCGAAAACCGGCAGCCGACAAACACACCCGCCGCCCCGAACCCCGAACCGGCACAACTATAACCGAAGGCCGTAAAAAGCTTTGAAACCCACACACAAACCGCAACCCGGACCCCGAACCCCAAACACCCCCAGCCGTCTCCGACAAAGCCCGAAGCGCAACCACCGCCACCACACCGGCCGCGACCACGTTGACCGCCATCACCAGCCGCAGCGCCCAACGCAGCGGCACCCGGGACAGGAGCCACAGCACCAGCCCGGCCCACACCACGACCACGGCTCCGGCTCCGGCTCCGGCCAGCGCCAGAACGGCTTCCGGAAGCGCCACCCACCGGGCCAGCGGTGCCGCCGCGAGGGCGGCCACGCTGCCGAGGACCGCGCAGTAGGCCGCGCCGACGCGCAAGCTCCACCGACCCAGCTTCTCGCCATCGAATCCCGCCATGCGCTGGCGCCTGTTCCTCAGCTCGCCCAGCTCTCTGCTGCGAACCCCACCCACTCGCGCTCACTCACCGAGATCCCACGTCCACGAGGCCCCCGCGCTGCTCAGGTCCCGAAGCCGCTCAGGTCCCGAAAGTGCTCAAGAAGTCGCCGCCGAGCACGTGTGCGTGCACATGGAAGACCGTCTGCCCGGCGTGGGCGTCGGTGTTGAACACGATGCGGTAGCCGCCGTCCGCGATGCCCACCGCCTTCGCGACTTCGGCTGCTTCGGTCAGGAGGGCGGCGGCCAGCTCTGGTGCGTTGGCGGCCAGTTCGGCGGCGTTCCGGTAGTGCGCGCGGGGCACGATCAGGTCGTGGACCGGGGCCTGCGGGTTTATGTCCTTGAAGGTGAAGGTGAGGTCTGTCTGGCGGACCACCGTTGCCGGGATCTCGCCGGCCACGATCTTGCAGAAGAGGCAGTCGGGTTGTGCTTGGCCGTCGGCCATCGTGTCCTCCTTGGACGCCCGTTGGTCGGGGTTTTCCGGCGATAGGCTACGGCACCATGCGCCTCCTCGACGGGTTCGACCCGGCCGCCGCCGCGATCGGCACCCTGCCCGACGTCCCGGACCTGAGCGACGATGCCCGGGCCGCGGTCAAGGGCTTCGCCTCGGCCACCGCGGTGGCTCCCGGGGAGTCGGTCGACTTCCACATCGACGTCGCCGAGCCACGGGAGGTCGTTGTCGAGATCTACCGGGTCGGCGCGTATGGGGAGCACCGGACCGCGCTGCTCGGCAGCAGCGAGCCGGTCGCCGTGGTGCCGCAGCCCGGGCCGGTGACGGATCCGGAGACCGGGATGGTCAGCTGTCTGTGGGAGCCGGCGTGGCGGCTGAACGTGCCTGCGGACTGGAAGTCCGGGGCGTACCTCGCGGTGCTGCGCGCCAAGGGCAGTGCTGACGGCGCTGAGGGTGAAGAAGGTACAGACAGCGCGACCAGCGCAGCGGGCGCCAACTACGTCCCCTTCGTCGTCCGCAACCTGCGCCGCCGCACAAGCTGGCTGGTGGTCGTCCCGTTCGCCTGCTACCAGGCGTACAACATGTACCCCTTCGACAACGCGCGCGGTAAGAACCTCTACTACGGCTTCGACGCGAACGGCGAGCAGAGCAGCAAGCTGCGTGCGTCATCGGTCTCCTTCCGACGCCCCTACGAGCTGACCGGCATGCCGCGCGAGGCCGAGCGGGTCCACGACTTCGTCGTGTGGGCCGAACGTCAGGGCTATGACATGGAGTACGCCGCGAGCGCCGACCTCAACGAGGGCCGCGTCGACCCGCTGAACTACAAGGGCCTGATCTTCCCCGGCCACGACGAGTACTGGTCGGCGGGGATGCGCAAGACGCTGGTGAAGGCCCTGGACTCGGGTGTCTCGACGGTCTTCCTGCAGGCGAACAACGTCTACTGGCACGTCCGCTACGAGGGCTCGACGATCACCTGCTTCAAGTCGCGCCAGGACCCGGTCAAGACCAAGCGCCCCGGCCAGACGGTCATGTGGCGCGATCTGCGGCTGCCCGAGCAGGAGCTGCTCGGCGCGCAGTACATCAGCCTGGTCAAGGGCGACGCCCCGCTGGTCGTCACGAACGCCGACCACTGGTTCTGGCAGGCGGCCGGCGTCAGCGCCGGGGACACGTTCCCCGGCCTGGTCGGCGGCGAGGCGGACAGCGTCCAGGACAAGTATCAGAAGGCTGAGGGCACCGAGTTCACGATCCTGGCCCGCTCGGCCTACACCGACGGCGCCGACGGCACCCGCGAGCAGCAGACGGTGCTGCACCGCAAGCCCAGCGGCGCGTGGGTCTTCGACGCCGGCACCTTCTTCTGGCCGATGGCGCTGGGCCGCGAGGGCTTCGCGGACCCGCGGATCGAGGCCGCGACCGCCGCGCTGCTGGCCCGCATCGCGGCCGGGGACGGCCTGGGGTCGCGGTCGGCACGCCGCCGCGCCGCGATGACCGCGGCCCTGAAGCGCGAGGCCAGTCCGTCGGCGGTGTCGGCGAAGACCAAGCCGGTGGTGAAGCGGGTGGGTCGGAAGGTGAAGCACACGCTGAAGAGGTCTTCATGACGGTGAAACCCACCAGGAACGTCCGCCTGGATCCGATGACGGCGCAAGAGTTCGGGCCGTGGCGGGCGAAAACCGCTTCCGACTACGCGATGGCTCAGGTCCGAGAAGGACACTGGTCCATCGAGACGGCACAACAGCAGGGCTGGGACGTCACGGAAGGTCTGTTGCCCGCGGGTCCGGAGACCTACGGACAGCATCTGTGGATAGCCCGGGACGTCGACACCGAACAGCGGGTGGGCTCCCTGTGGGTAGCGCTGCGAACAGCCGGCCCCACCACGGAGGCCTTCGTCTACGACGTCCACGTTGAGGAAGAGCTGCGAGGCGTAGGCTACGGCCGGGCGATCATGGAGGCCGCGACGGCTGCGGCCCGTGCGCTCGGCGCCGAGTACATAGCCCTGAATGTGCACGGGTCGAACGACCGGGCGTACCAGCTCTACAAGGGTCTCGGCTACGAGGTGACCAACCTCCACATGCGGCTGGGGTTGTAAGTACGGCTGGTCAGGCACCCCAACCGTAGGCATCGCCGGTGGCGAGTCCCTGCCAGAAAACAGCTTCCGGCTGTCCTGTCACCCCGATGGCCTCCATCAACGGCTGGATCGCGGGCTGCTGCTCGGCGAAGAACGCCTCGAAGCTCTCGCTGTCGGGCCACTCGTCGAGCGCCATGAGGCTGCTCCCGTCCTGGGAGCCGTAGAAGCGGTGCGCGATGAGGCCATGGCGCTTCGCCCCCTCAACGATGCCCTGCAGCTTCTCCGGGTTTTCCTTTGCGTACCGCTCCATCGCCTGTGGATCACCGGGGATCTTCAGTGTCACGAATACGGACATGACGCTCCTCTCAGCGCGCTCGGGCGCGCATCGAATTCGCTCATCCGTTCTATTCGATCGCTTCCACGGCCCCGGCGGGTTGCTCAATGCGCCATCCGGAGGACCTGTCCCGGCTATCCCCAACGCCCCGACTTGGCCAGCACCACCGTCGCGGCGGCGGTCCCGGCCGTCGACGTCCGCAGCACCGTCGGCCCCATCTTGTAAGCGCGCGCCCCGGCCGCCTCGAACGCCGCCAGCTCCTGCGGCGCGATCGACCCCTCCGGCCCGATCACCAGCACCACCGAGCCCGCGTGCGCCACCTCCAGCCCCGCCAGCGGCGTCTGAGCGTCCTCATGCAGCACCAGGGCCTGATCGGCTTCCGCCAGCAGCTTCACCACCTCGGCGGTCGAGTGCAGCGCCGCCACGGTCGGCCACCAGGCGCGGCGGGACTGCTTGGCCGCCTCCCGCGCCGTCGCGCGCCACTTGTTCAGCGCCTTCTCGCCGCGCTCGCCCTTCCACTGCACGATCGACCGACTGGCCGCCCACGGCACCACCGCGTCGACGCCGATCTCGGTCATCGTCTCCACGGCCGTCTCGCCGCGATCGCCCTTGGGCAGCGCCTGGACCACGGTGATCCGCGGCGTGGGTGCCGGTGTGCGCACCACGTCGCGGACATCCAGTTCCAGCCAGTCCTTGTGCGCCACCGCCACCACGCACTCGGCGACCACCCCCGCGCCGTTCGCGAGGTCCACCCGCTCCCCGGCGGCGAGCCGGCGCACGAGGGCGGCATGCCGCCCCTCGGCACCGTCCAGACGCACGCGAGCACCGCGGCCGGCCGTCTCAGTGTCCTGCCAGAAGAAGACCGGTGCGGTGCTCAAGTGCTTCCTTAACGGGTGAACGGCTACAGCGGGCGGCGCGGATGCGGATGCGGATGGCCGGCCGCGGGCGTCAGCGGTCGGCCCTCACCCATCGGCGAGCAGCGGGCAGCGGCAACGGTCAGCTGGTCAGCTGCCAGCGATCAGCAGTCCCGCGGTCAGGCGGTCAGGCGGTCAGCGAGCGTTGAAGGCGTCCCGCAGCCGCGAGAACAGCTTCTGCTGCCCGGGCGCGAACTCCCCGGACGGACGCTCCTCACCGCGCAGCTTGGCCAGCCGGCGCAGCAGATCCTCCTGCTCGGCGTCCAGCTTCGACGGGGTCTTCACCTCGACGTGCACGATGAGGTCGCCCCGGCCGGTGCCGCGCAGGTGCTGGATACCCCGGCCGCGCAGCGTGATCGCGTGCCCGGACTGGGTCCCGGGGCGGACGTCGATCTCGGCCGGGCCGTCCAGGGTCTCCAGCGGCAGCTTGGTGCCCAGCGAGGCGGCCGTCATCGGCAGCGTCACCGTGCAGTGCAGATCGTCGCCGCGGCGCTGGAATATCGGGTGCGGCAGCTCGACGATCTCGATGAACAGGTCGCCCGCGGGACCGCCGCCGGGGCCGACCTCGCCCTCGCCGGCCAGCTGGATCCGGGTACCGTTGTCGACGCCCGGCGGGATCTTCACGGTCAGCTTGCGCCGGGTGCGCACCCGGCCCTCGCCGCTGCACTCCGGGCAGGGCGAGGGGACCACGGTGCCGAAGCCCTGGCACTGCGGGCACGGCCGCGAGGTCATGACCTGGCCCAGGAACGAGCGGGTGACCTGGGAGACCTCGCCGCGGCCGTTGCACATGTCACAGGTGACCGGGTGGGTGCCCGGGGCCGAACCCTCGCCGGAGCAGGCGACGCAGATCACCGCGGTGTCCACGCTGATCTCCCGGGCCGAGCCGAAGGCCGCGTCGGCCAGCTCGATCTCGATCCGGATCAGCGCGTCGTTGCCCTTGCGCACCCGGGAACGCGGGCCGCGCGCGGTCTGGCCGCCGAAGAAGGCGTCCATGATGTCGGTGAACCCGAAGCCGGCGAAGCCGCCCGCGGCACCGCCGGCGCCCCGCGGATCCCCGCCGAGGTCGTACATCTGGCGCTTCTGCGGGTCCGACAGGACCTCGTAGGCCATGCCTATCTCTTTGAACCGCTCCTGGGTCCCCGGATCCGGGTTGACGTCCGGATGGAGTTCACGGGCCAGGCGCCGGTACGCCTTCTTGATCTCGTCCTGCGTGGCATCGCGCCGCACACCCAGGACCGCGTAGTAATCCGTCGACACCGACATGCCCTCGCTAGACTCCGCCCAGAAAAAACTTCATCGAATACACGCTACGTGGAACCAAGAGCTTAGGTCTCAGCCAGTATGCGCCCCACATAGGCGGCTACGGCGGTGACCGCGCCCATCATGCCGGGGTAATCCATCCGGGTGGGCCCGAGTACGCCCAGGTGAGCGACCACATCCCGCTCGCCCCGACCGTATCCGGTGCTCACCACCGAAGTGCCGACCAGACCCTCGTGCGCGTTCTCGTGGCCGATCCGCACCGTGAGTCCGCCCTGCGCCTCTCCGAACAAGCGCAGCAGCACCACTTGTTCCTCCAGCGCCTCCAGGACCGGATAGACCGTGTCCGGGAAGTCGTGCCGGAACCGGGCCAGATTCGCCGTGCCGGCCATCACGATCCGCTCCTCGCGCTGCTCGACCACCGCGTCCAGCAGGGTCGCGATCAGCACCCCGACCCAGTTGCGGTCCTCGGCGGCGAACCGCTCGGAGAAGTCGGCCAGCAGGTTCGGGACGTCGCCCAGGCGCCGCGCGCCGACCTCGGCGTTCAGCCGGGCCCGCACGTCGGCCAGGGTGCCCTCGGGCACCATGGTGCCGCAGTCCACGATCCGCTGCTCGACCCGGCCGGTGTCGGTGATCAGCACCAGCATCACCCGGGAGGGGGTCAGCGGGACCAGTTCCACGTGCCGCACCGCCGACCGGCTCAGCGACGGGTACTGGACCACCGCGACCTGCTGCGTTATCTGGGCCAGCAGCCGCACGGTGCGGGCCACCACGTCGTCCAGGTCGACGGCGCCGTCCAGGAAGGAGTGGATGGCCCGCTTCTCGGCCCCGGACAACGGCTTGACCTGCGAGAGCCGGTCGACGAAGAGCCGGTAGCCCTTGTCCGTGGGCACCCGGCCGGCGCTGGTGTGCGGCTGGTGGATGTAGCCCTCGTCCTCCAGGGCGGCCATCTCGTTGCGTATCGTGGCCGGCGACACACCGATGTTGTGCCGCTCGACCAGGGCCTTGGAGCCGACCGGCTCCCTGGTGGCGACATAGTCCTGCACGATGGCGCGGAGCACGTCGAGCTTGCGCTCGTCGAGCCTGCTCTCGGTCGTCACACCCGCCTCCGCTCTCCTCGGCCCGGCTGGCCCTCCCTGGCACTCACCGCGGGGGAGTGCCAGGGCATTCCTTTCAGTGTAACGGCGAGTAGCGGGGAATGGTCCGTCCCCCGGCGCCGTAATGGCTGCGGCCCAGGTCGTGTCCATCGCGCGACGGCTGTGTCCGCCTGAGCCCCTCCCCCTATTACCGCCCGCGCGTTCGGTATCCGTCCCCGATCTGCCCGCTGCTGGCAGGATCGAAGCATGAGTGCCTGGACCGAGATCGCCGAGGGCGTCTTCACCCGCCGCTTCGAGCCCGTGAACATCACCGTGACCGCCGTGCTCGGCGGGGAGGGCGTCCTGGTGGCCGACACCCGGTGCAGTGTGCGGGAGGGGCGGGAACTGCGCGCGGAGTTGGCGGAACTCACACCGCTGCCGGTGCGCTGGGTCGTCAACACCCACACGCATTTCGATCACATGTGGGGCAACGCGGCCTTCGACGTGCCGCACCTGGTGCCGCCCGCGGACTTCTGGGGCCACCGGAACATGCCGGACTTCGACCCGGACGATCCGGAGTTCGTGGCGTTCCGGGAGACCGTGCGGAACGAGAGCCCGGAGTGGAAGGCGAAGATGGACGAGTTGGTGGTCCGCAAGCCCGATCACCTGGTCGCCGACCGGCACGTCCTCGACCTCGGCGGCCGATCGGCCGAGCTGCGCCACGCCGGGCGCGGCCACACCGACAACGACCTGGTGGTCTGGCTGCCGGACGCGGCGGTCGCGATCAGCGGGGACCTGGTCGAGCAGTCCGGCCCGGTGGCGTTCGGCAGCGACTCCTTCCCGCTGGACTGGCCGGGGACGCTCGCCGAGCTCGCCGGCTTCACCGCCGAGACGACCACCTACGTCCCCGGCCACGGCGACCCCGCGGATCGCGGATTCCTTCAGGGGCAACAGGAATTCGTCACCTCTGTTGCCGCCCAGATCAGGGCCCTGCACGCGGACGGCGTCCCGGTCGAGCGCGCGCTGGCGGCCGGCACCTGGCCGTATGAGGACACTTCCTGGTTCGCCAACGCGGTGAAGCGCGGCTACGCCCAGCTCTCCGGCGGGCTCGGCGTAATCTAGCGGGCGTGCCAGAGCCCGACATCCGCAGCAAGCAATACACCGCCGACCTGTCCGCGACCCGGCGCCGGCCGGTCTCCACCGAAGTGGAAGCGGTCCGCGACCTCGTGGTCGAAGACGTCGAGACCGGCTTCTGCGGCGCGGTGATCCGGGTCGAGAAGATGCCCGGCGGCCCCACGGTCACCCTGGAGGACCGGCTCGGCAAGCACCGCGTCTTCCCGCTCGGCCCCGGCTTCTGGATCGACGGCCGTCCGGTCACCCTCATCGCCCCGAAGACGTCCCAGAGCCCTGCGACCCCGCAGCGGACCGCCTCGGGCTCGATCGCGGTCCCGAAGGCCCGGGCCCGGGTGGCGCGCGCCGGCCGGATCTACGTCGAGGGCCGGCACGACGCCGAACTGGTCGAGAAGGTCTGGGGCGACGACTTGCGGGTCGAGGGCGTCGTGGTCGAGTACTTGGAAGGCGTGGACGATCTCGCGGCGATCGTGGACGGCTTCCGCCCGGGCCCGGACGCGCGGCTCGGCGTGCTGGTCGACCACCTGGTGCCGGGCACGAAGGAGGCGCGCATCGTCGAGGCGGCGATGCGTTCGGCGTATGCCGAGCACCTGCTGGTGGTCGGCCACCCCTACATCGATGTCTGGGAAGCGGTGAAACCAGCCGCGGTGGGCATCCAGGCCTGGCCGCGGGTCCCGCACGGCCGGCCGTGGAAGGAAGGGGTCTGCGAAGCCCTCGGCTGGCCGGTGAACACTCCGGCGGCCTGGAAGCGGATCCTGCGTTCGGTGCGCGATTTCCGGGACCTGGAACCGGAGTTGCTGGGCCGGGTCGAGGAGCTGATCGATTTCGTGACGTCGCCGGGGGCGTAGACCCGACGCCTCACAGCGGTTCACCGCGGTTCAGTGCGCCTCACTGCGGTTTACCGCGGTTCAGTGCGGTTCACTACGGCGCGGCGTAGGACCCGGCGGACCAGTTCTCTTCGTAGGCGCCGTCGTTCGCGCAGTGGGTGCCGCCGTCGAAGGGCAGGACGACGCCGGGCGGGGTGACGCGCACGTAGGCGATCTTCGTGTCGCAGGGCGGGTTGCCGTCGGTGCCGTAGCCGATGGCCATCGCGGCCCAGGCGCCCGGCTTGAGCCGGTAGGACGGCACGCGCTGATCGGGGCTGAGCGCGACCGGGATCCGCAGGTGGTCGGCACCGAGGTAGTCGAGCTCGGGCTGCCCGGGCAGGGTGCAGCTGGTCTTGCCGCGGTTGACGATGACCAGGTTCGAGAACGTGGTGCCGGCCGCGGCGCCGCGCAGCGGCACGATCTTGGCAACCAGCCCGGCACAGGACTCCGTGGTCACAGCGGTCCCGATTCCGGTCGCGACGCCATTGGTCCGCGTCGGGTCGGGATCGGAGCCCGCGGTCGTCAGGGCGCTGACAGCCGCTACCGCCGTGAGCGCTCCGGCGCTGCGGGAGATCGGATGCATGGTTCCTCCTGGCAGGGAACCCCCCTACGGTTGTCCGGCCTCGACCTCTTCCTCGGGGATCCCGAGCCGCTTACGCGCCCACTGCTTCAGCGGCGGCGCGAGCTCGGAGACCGCCAGCAGCCGCTCGGCCTCGGCGCGGTCGCGATGGAAGATCCGGGAGGCGTCGGTGACCGTGAAGCCGTGCTCCGGCCGCGACAACACCTCGACCGGGTCGCCGGCCCCGACGTCGCCCTCGGTCACCACCCGCAGATAGGCGCCGGGCCGCAGGGCCTGCTCGAACCGGCGGGTCATGCGCTGATCGCCGGCCCGGACACCGAGCTTCCAACACGGGATCCGCGGCTGCGCCACCTCGAACTCCACGCCGCCGACCCGCCAGCGCTCGCCGACCACCGCGTGGCTGACGTCGTAGCCGCTGATGGTCAGGTTCTCGCCGACGAACCCGTCCTCGATCTCGCGGCCGAGTTCGGCGGCCCAGAAGTCGAGGTCTTCGCGGGAGTAGGCGTAGACCGCCTTGTGCACGCCGCCGTGGTCGACCCGGTCGGCCTGCCGGTCGCCCTCGACGTGGTGGTCGACGACCTTGACCCGGCCGGGCACCGGATCCTTGAAGATCGCGGTCTGCCGGACCTCCCCGTTCAGCTCCACATCGCGGGGCACTCCGACGTTGACACTGATCAGGAGACCGCCGACGGCGTCCGGGCGCGCAGTGCTCATGGCGCCCATCCTCTCAGTCGACGAGATCGCGGACAACCGCGTCTGCCAGCAGTCTTCCCTTCAGGGTAAGGACCGCAAACCCTTCGGCCAGTAACCGCGGATCGAGCAGGCCCTCGGCGGCAGCGCGGATCGCGGCCTTGCGTCCGGCCGGCTGCAGGATGCTGATATCGCAGCCGGAGTCCAGCCGCAGTTCCAACAGGATCCGCTCGACCCGCCGGTCCTCGGCGGCCAGCACTTCGCGGGCGTGCGCCGGGGAGTGGCCGGCGGCGACGCGCTGCGAGTAGGCGCTCGGGTGCTTCACGTTCCACCAGCGCGTGCCGCCGACGTGGCTGTGCGCACCGGGGCCGACTCCCCACCAGTTCGCGCCGGTCCAGTAGAGCAGGTTGTGGCGCGAGCGGCCCTGCGGCGAGGCGGCCCAGTTCGAGACCTCGTACCAGGAGTAGCCGGCGGCGGCCAGGCGCTCTTCGGCGATCAGGTAGCGGTCGGCGTGCACGTCGTCGTCGATCATCGGCAGCTCGCCGCGCTTCACCCGGGCCGCCAGGCGGGTGCCGTCCTCGACGATCAGCGAGTACGCCGAGACGTGGTCCGGGGCCGCGCCGATCGCGGCGTCCAGGGAGGCGCGCCAGTCGTCGTCGCTCTCGCCGGGGGTGCCGTAGATCAGGTCGAGATTGACGTGCTCGAACCCGGCCGCACGGGCTTCGCGGACGCAGGCCTCGGGCCGTCCGGGCGTGTGCCGGCGGTCCAGGATCTGGAGCACGTGCTCGCGCGCGCTCTGCATCCCGAACGAGATCCGGTTGAACCCACCGGCCCGCAGCTCCGCCAGGTAGGCCGGGTCCACCGACTCGGGGTTGGCCTCCGTGGTGACCTCGGCGTCCGGCGCCAGCCCGAACTCGTCCCGGACCGCGCCGAGCAGCGCGACCAGATCGCGGGCCGGAAGCATGGTCGGCGTGCCGCCGCCGAAGAACACGGTCCGCACCGGCAGGTCCGCGCCGCCGAGCACCTTGCGGGCCAGCCGGATCTCCTCGATCGCGGTGGCCGCGTAGGTGGCCTGGGAGGCACCGCCACCGAGCTCGGAGGCGGTGTAGGTGTTGAAGTCGCAGTAGCCGCAGCGGGTCGCGCAGTACGGGACGTGGATGTAGAACGCGAGCGGCGTGCGGGACAGGTCGGGCTCGGCGAGGGCCTGGGGCGGCAGCGATCCGTCTGTGGGGACGGGTTCACCGTCGGGAAGAACACCTGGCATGCCTTTATTGTCTCTTACAGGTCAGGTCGCCCCGACCCACTGCGCCATCGTGGCCTGCACCGCGGAGCCGTCGATGTCGGCCAGCTTGGCCCCGACGAACCCGCGGGCCCATTCCGAGGTCTGGACCCGGAACGGCGGGTCCGCGGCGTCCAGCACCTCCGCAATCGTCGCGGCGGCCGCCTCGGCGCTCTGCGCGTTGCCGAAGGACTGGCGCGCACGCTCGATGTAGGCGTGCAGGGCGGGGCCGTAGGGACCGGCGTCGGCGACCATGGCCCGCACGTCCAGCCGCTGGCTGGCGACGAACTCGCTGGCCACCGCGCCGGGCTCGACCACCGTGACCCGGACCCCGACGGTGGCCGCGACCGAGGCCAGCGCCTCCATGAAGCCCTCGACGGCGAACTTCGCGGCGCAGTACGCCTCGTTGAACGGCTGGCCGACCGCGCCGCCGACACTGGTGACGGTGACCAGCCGGCCCCGGGAAGCGCGCAGGTGCGGCAGCGCGGCCTTGGTGACCTCGACCACGCCGAAGTAGTTGACCTCCATGGCGGCCCGGACCGGATCCATGCCGCTGACCTCGATCGTCCCGACCAGCCCGGCCCCGGCGTTGTTCACCACCGCGTCCAGCCCGCCGTGCGCGGCCGCCGTCCGGGCCACGCAGGACCGGATGCCGTCCGCGTCGGTGACGTCCAGCCGCTCCACGTGCACCCGGCCCCCGACGCCCACGGCACCGGCCTCGGCGAGCAGTCGGCCGGCCTTACCGGGGTCGCGCATGGTGGCCACCACATCCCAGCCGGCGCGGGCGGCGCCGACCGTCGCGGCCAGGCCGATGCCGGAGGAGGTACCGGTGATGAGGACGGTCTTCGACGCGGTCATGGGCATCATCGCACCGGAGCGGCGCGGGATTCGCAAGCAGACGGCGCCCGGGCGATCGACGGCGGGCTGTGGGTCTACGCGACTGCGCGGGCCTACACGATCAGCCGCGGGCTGCGGACCTACGCGGTCGCGGCTACCGCCGCACCCTGCTCCTCCGCCACGGCCAGCAGCGCCGGCGGCCGGATCCGCACCGCCAACGGCATCGCGCAGCCGGCGGCCGCGAACACCGCCCCGATCACGAACCACCCGGCCGGGGCCCAGTCCACGCAGGTGAGCGAGTAGATCCCCGGCGCGAGCGACATCGCGGCCCCGGTGATCATCCCCAGCAGCCCCTGGTACTGCCCCTGCGCGTGCTCGGCCGCCAACTCGTATCCGAGCTCGAACACCCCGGCCTGCTGCACGATCTCCCCGATCGAGTGCACGGCGGCCGCGACCAGCAGCAGCACCACCGCCGCCCAGGCCGGCACCCACCCGATCGAGCCGAACAACACCGCGGCCCCGGCGAAGACCCACCCGGACCGCACCGTCGCCCGCACCGCCTTGGCGATCGTGTCCACGCCCCGGCTCATCCGCACCTGCAACCCCGCCACCAACACGGTGTTGATCACCAGCACCGCCCCGACCGTCCAGCGCGGCGCGTGCCCCAACTTGGCGATCCACAGCGGCGCGGCGAACAACAGCACCTCGAACTGCATGCTCATCACGCCGATCAGCGCCGCGCAGGCCAGGAACCGCCGGTCCGCCAACGCGAGCCACCGGTTGGCCCCCGGCGGGACCGGCAGCGGAGCCATCCGCGGCACCCGCAGCGCGATGGCCGAGGAGACCAGGAACGAGGCGGCGTTGAAGCCGATCAGGCCGACGTACCAGGCCCGGGTGTCGAAGACCAGCCCGAGCCCGCCGGCCACGCCGCCCAACGCGATCCCGACGTTGGTGACCGACCGCAGATACGCGCGGAACACGGCCTTGTCCGCGCCCCCGAACCGCGCGATCATCGCCCCGCGCGCCGCCCGATTGCTGGAGGCGACCAGGTTCTCGACCACTGCCACCCCGAGAAACTGCCAGAAGCTGTGGACCATGGTGAAGCCCACCATCACCAGCCCGGACATCACCCCGAGCACCACACTCACCTCGCGCGGCCCCCGCCGGTCCGCCAGATGCCCGACCGGTACTCCCGCGACCAGCCCGAACAGCCCGGCGATGGTCAGCCCGAGCCCCACCTGCGCGGCCGGCAGCCCCACGGACCGCGTGAAGTACATGACCATGACGGTCATGTACATGCCGTTGCCGATCGTGTTGACGAACGTGGCTACGGCCATGGTCCGCTGGACCCGGTCCTGTGGCAGCACGCGCAAAACACCCTCCCGTGGCGATCTCCCCAACGCCTGAAGTGCCGAGCTTAGCGTCATGCCCAGTCACGCCGGAAGGGTATTACAACTGCTCATCGCGGACGGTGCGCGGCGTGGCTCGCGCGGGTGGTTATTCCGTAGAACGCCGCGCAAGCGATCCCTACAGTGGCGCCATGCGAGTCCACTATCCCCGCACTGCTCACCTGCCCTGGTCGCCCGGCGCCACGGCGGATGATGTGCGTGCCCGCGATTTGTCGGGGCTCGAAGGCCGATACGTCGTCGTCACCGAGAAGATGGACGGCGAGAACACGACTCTCTACAGGGACGGCCTCCATGCGCGCTCTCTAGACTCCGCGCATCACCCTTCGCGCGCTTGGGTGAAGGCGCTTCACAGCCGCATCGCCGCGCGCATTCCTGAGGGGTGGCGGATCTCTGGGGAGAACCTGTTCGCGCGACATTCGATCTCTTATGGGGATCTGGACGGGTACTTCTACGGCTTCTCTGTATGGGACGGCGATCAGTGCCTGGACTGGACGTCCACTGTGGCGTTCTTCCAGGACCTCGGAATCCCGACGCCACGGGTGCTCTGGGCCGGCCCGTTCGACGAGAAGCTGATCCGGAAGCAGCTGAAGCTGGACCTGACGCGCCAGGAGGGGTACGTAGTACGGGCCGCGGAGGGATTCGCCTATAGCGAGTTCGCGGAGCGGGTCGCTAAGTGGGTTCGGCCGTCGCATGTGCAGACTGATAAGCACTGGATGCACGCCGAGGTGGTGCCCAACCAGCTGGGAGCCAAGGCGCCGTTCTGGGCTGTGCGCAGTGGGGTCGACGTCAGCGCTGAGGACTTGACCACTGCGCTCTCTGTAGAGCCGGTGGAGCAGGACGACCTCTTGTTTGATGCTTACTCCCGCCTCGATGCCGCGAACTGCTACGGCAACACACGCTTGGTCGGAGCTACAGCTTCCCTTCTGCATTCCCGACCGCGAGCGGCGCTTATGGCGGGCCTTGCAGCGTCTCTGGAGATGCCGACTGTGCGACGTATCGCGGATGCTGTGGGCCTCGCGCCTCGTCTGCATACGTCCATTGACGACGAATACCGGCGTGCGGGGCTTGCACGCATGTCGTTCGGTACGGACTTGGCCATGCTTCACTCTGTTGCCGCCGCTACGGCTTCGGACAGCGCTGCTATGGAGAACGTCACGTGGTCGCTCTTGTTCGCCGAGGACTGCGGGCTGCTTCCCGGATCGCCTATACAAGGGCTCCGCTCGGCTTGTCGTGATGCCTTCGCCGAGCTGTCGCCGCTGGCTGCCGACCGTTGCTGGGGCGAAGCTCGTCTGCTGTTCGCTGAAGGCCGCATCTCGTCCGCGGAAGAAGCTGCTGCGGCCACTTGGCGATGGCGTGACGGCGATTTCCCGCGGTTGCTCCACCTGGTGGGCGTGTCCGGCAGCGGCAAGAGCTCGACGGCCTCCGCTCTCGCAGGCCGGGCCAATACCGATACCGATAGCACTGTGCTCGTCAGTCTCGACGACCTCCGCACCGCGCGTGGGTCGCGGGCCGATCAGTCGGCTAACCAGGAAGTGCTCTCTGCCGGGCTGCGGCTGCTTGACGAGGCCTTGGCGCGCGGAGCTGATGTGGTCTGGGACGCGACGTCCCTGACCCGCCAACAGCGAGGACTCGTGGACGGGGCCGCTCGACGCCGCAATGCCCTGATTGAGCATCGGGTGCACTTGGCACCTGCCGCTGTGCTGGAAGAGCGGAACGCTCAGCGTGCGAATCCCGTCCCCGCGAAGGTGTTGACCGCCCAGGTGCGCCGCTTCGATCCGCCGTACCCCGGCGAGGCGCACCGCGCGACGTACGTCGACACCGTCGACGGCGATGCCTCATTCGATTGCGATGCCTCGTTCGACAGCCTCGCGTACTCGATCTGGGAGGGCTGAGCGGCGATGCGTACCAGCCAGGAGATCTACCACCGGGTGCGGTGGGACGCGCGCTTCGACGCGTCGCGGTTCGTGCTCGGCCTGGAGCAGCGCGGGCGCGGGCCGAAGCGGGTACCGCTGCCTTCGTTCGATCCGCACGGCGACATCCCGTGGCACCGCGTCCTGTTCTTCGAGGCCGACGGCCGGCTGGTCTGGGACCGGGCCTCGGGCCTGGACGCGCTGGACGCGTCCGGCGCGGGGCTGGCGCGGCGGGAGCGGCTGTTGGCGGCGCCGTTCTTCGAGCCGCGGACGCCGCATGCCTTCGCGGAGGGCCGGTGGCAGCCGGTCGCGGATTCGGCCTCGTCTTCATCTACGGCTTCGGCTTCGGCTGGATCCGGGTCGTCCGGGTCCGGGTCCGGCTCGGGGACTGATTCGGAGCTGCGGGTTCTGACATGGAACACGCTGTGGGATCGCTATGACAAGGAGCTGATCCACACCGCCGAGCGCCGTCCGATGCTGCTGGCTGCGTTGCGGGACGCGGACGTCGACGTCATCGCGTTGCAGGAGGCCGAGCCGGCGCTGGTCAAGATGCTGCTGGCCGAGGAGTGGGTGCGCGCCGAGTGGACGCTCGGCGGCGATCCGCGCTCGTCGGATGTCGCCGACAGCGGTGTGTTCGTACTCAGCCGGCTGCCGGTGATCGAGGCGGGATGGCATGAGCTGGGTCGCTACAAGGCGGTCACAGCGCTGGTCGTCGAGACGGCCGCGGGGCCGGTTGTCGTCGCCGACACGCACCTGAGCAGCGATCACTCCGCGAACGGCGCGGGGCTGCGTGCCGAACAGCTCGCGCAGCTCGCGGACGGATTCCGCCCAGCATCCCCGGCCCCGCTCAAGACGGTTCCGGTACCCGTGGTGCTGGTCGGCGACTTCAACGACGACACCGAGGCACCGGCCACGCGTCTGGGCCTGACGGACGCGTGGACGCAGGTTCACGGCACGGCCGACGACACCGCGACGTTCGACCCGTCGGTGAACCCGCTGGCCGCGATCTCGTCCCTGACCGGGCAGGCCAAGCGCCTGGACCGGGTGCTGCTCCTCGGCGCCGAAGCCTCCCAGGCCCGGCTGGTCGGTGACGCGCCGGACGCGGACGGGCTCTACGTCTCCGACCACTACGGAATCCGCGCGGTGGTGACGCCTTCTGCCTCGATGCCGAGCCCGAGCCCTGAGGCCGCCGCGACCGTCCCCGCCGCCGCGACCGACACGGCACCGACCGCCCGCACCGCTGTCGCCTGGCTTCCGCCGACCTCGGTTTGGGACCCGATCCAGGAGGTCCGGCACCGGCTCGATCCCCAGGTGCTGCGCTGGCCACCCCACATCAACCTGCTGTTCGGCTTCATCCCCGAGTCCGAATTCGACGCCGCACTCCCCCGGCTCGGCAAGGCCGCGGCCACAGTCGGCGGCTTCGCAACAGAGCTGGCGGAGGTACGGCACTTCACCCATCGCCACGACAGCACCCTGTGGCTCCACCCCACCGGCGGCGCTTGGCAGACGCTCCACGCGGCGCTGCTCGAGATGTTCCCGACCTGCCGCAACCGCGACGCCTTCACGCCGCACCTCACGATCGGCAAGGTCGCGGACCCGAGCCGCACGGCGGTCAAGCTCGCGCCCGTCACGGCCGAGGTCACCGAGCTGGCGCTGCTCTCACGACGCGGCGAGGGCCCGATGGAGGTGCGCGCGATGGTCGAGCTGGGCAGTGGCGCGATTCGCTGGATGGATGCCGCCGCCGGCGCTGTCCCGCACGACGCCGCCACCGCTGCCTCACATGACCATGCCGCCACCGCTGCCCGTATCTCGCACGACGCCGCCGCTGCTGCCTCGCACAACCATGCCGCCACCGCTGCCGCCGCCTCGGACAACGCTGCCGCCGCCACCCTCACCGCCCGCATCACCCAAGCCCTCCCCGAAGCCGTCGTCCACACCGTCGGCTCCCGCCGCACCGGCACCCACCTCCCCGGCGCCGACCTCGACCTCGTCGCGGCCGTCCCCGGCGCCCCGGACATCGACGCGCTCCAGCGCCGTGTCATCGCCGCGCTCGGCCCCGGGCACCGCGTGCGGCAACTGGTCGCGGCACGGGTGCCGGGGCTGCGCATCGTCGCGCCGGGACTCAACGCCGATCTCGTGCTGGCCCCGACCGGCGACATCGCGCCCGCCGAGGCCGTCGCGCGCCGCGCCGAGCTCGGCGAGACCATCGCCAGCTCCCTGTCCGCGGTCTCCGACGCCGAGGCGATCCTCGCCCTCCGGCCGGGCCCGCATGTCCGGGTGGCCAAGGCCTGGGCCCGCGCCCGGGGCCTGGACGCCGCGCCGCTCGGCGGGCTGCCGGGACTCGCGTGGGCGCTGATGGCCGCACGCTGCCGCGACCTCACCGACTTCTTCGAGACCTGGGCCGCCCACGACTGGCGCGAGCCGATCCCCACCCCCACCGCGCCGATCCGTGACCTGACGCTGCACCTCACCCCGGCGATGCGTGACCTGGTCAGCGAAGAGCTCTACAGCGCGTGGGAGACCGTCACCTCCGCGCCCGATCCGCTCCCGCTCCTCCTCGCGCCGCCACCGATGCACCGACGGCACCGGCGCTGGGCCGTGATCACCCTCGGCGCGGACGGCATCGAACAGCGCGACGTGCTGGAGGGACGCGTCCGGGGCCGCACCCGCAGCCTGCTGTCAGCCCTCGACGAAGCCGGGATCACCGACGTCCACGCTTGGCCCCGCGCCTTCCACGCCACCGCGACCAGCACGGGCATCAGCGCCGGCATCAGCGTCAGCACCGGCACCGGCACCGGCACCGACGTCAGCACCAGCACCAGTCCCGCCACAGCCGCCGAACTCCGCTTCGCGATCGGCCTGGGCCGCACCCCGCCGACCCGCGATGAACTGGCCGGGATCGCCAAGCCCTGGCTCCGCGGCCTCAACGGCGTCACGGTCGAGCTCGCCGACAACGGCAGCGTCCCCACCCTCGTCTGACCGCGACGTGCGTAGAACTACGTAAGTTGTTGCGGGCCGGGCAGGCCGGGCGAGCCGCCGGCCCCGGCCGCTTAGGCCATCCCTCCAACCGTCACAGTCCGCATGCCGTCCCCGGCGACCCGCCCCCCGATCTCAGCCCACCCGGTCACCTGCGCCGGCCGAGCCAGGATCTCCGATCCCCACCCCTGCCGAATCACCAGCGGCCGCCGCAACGCGCCGACCTGCCGCATCGCCGCCGACCCGGTGGCCTCGTCCTCGTCGACCCCGCTGTCGGCCGCGAACACGCGGGCCCGCATGACCCCGCGCGGCTCGTCCAGCCAGGCCCAGAACTGGTGTCGGCGGTACTCCGGCCCCGGCGGCACCGACAGCGTCTCGACCGTGGCCTCGTCGGCGACCTCGACCAGGCCCCAGGCCGGGGCGTCGTCTATCCGGCCGCGGATCCAGGTGCGGCCGTCCTCGGACCAGGTCTGGACCTCGGCGGCCTGCTGCGGGCGCAGTGTGGGCACCTCGCGGCCGGTGAGCCGGGACAGCAGCCAGGCCGTGCCGACCAGGGGGTGCCCGGCCAGCGGCAGCTCGGCGGCCGGGGTGAAGATGCGCAGCCGGGCCTCCTCGACGTCGTCGACGAAGACCACCTCGCTGAACCGCAGGTCCGAGGCCAGCTTGCGGCCGGCGTCGGCGTCGAGCTTGCCGGCGCCGAGCACCACGCCCAGGTTGTTGCCGAACAACCCGTGCGCATCGGTGAACACCCGGACTATGTGGACGTCGGCCATCACGCTCATGCCGCCAGGCTACTGCCCGCGCCCGGCCGTAAGCGTGTTACTTCGCGGCTTTACCCCTCGGCGTTACCTCTTGCGGTTACTTCTTGGGGTTACTTCTCGGCGCTACTTCTTGGCCTTGTCACCGGTCTCGTTGGTCAGCGCGGCGATGAAGGCGTCCTGCGGCACCTCGACCCGGCCGACCATCTTCATCCGCTTCTTGCCTTCCTTCTGCTTCTCCAGCAGCTTGCGCTTGCGCGAGATGTCGCCGCCGTAGCACTTGGCGAGCACGTCCTTGCGCATCGCCCGGACCGACTCGCGGGCGATCACCCGGGAACCGATCGCGGCCTGGATCGGCACCTCGAACTGCTGGCGCGGGATCAGCTCGCGCAGCCGCTCGGTCATCCGCACGCCGTAGGCGTAGGCCTTGTCCTTGTGCACGATCGCCGAGAACGCGTCGACGGTCTCGCCGTGCAGCAGGATGTCCACCTTCACCAGGTCGGCCTGCTGCTCGCTGGTGGGCTCGTAGTCCAGCGAGGCGTAGCCGCGGGTCTTGGACTTCAGCGAGTCGAAGAAGTCGAAGACGATCTCGGCCAGCGGCAGCGTGTAGCGGATCTCGACGCGGTCCTCGGACAGGTAGTCCATGCCCAGCAGCGCCCCGCGCCGGCTCTGGCACAGCTCCATCACCGCCCCGACGAATTCGTTCGGGGTCAGGATGGTCGCCCGCACCACCGGCTCGTGGATCGCCGTCACCTTGCCGCCGGGCATCTCCGAGGGGTTGGTGACGATGTGCTCGGTGCCGTCCTCCATCTCGACCCGGTAGACCACCGAGGGTGCGGTGGCGATCAGGTCCAGGTTGAACTCCCGGTCCAGCCGCTCGCGGATGATCTCCAGGTGCAGCAGGCCCAGGAAGCCGCAGCGGAAGCCGAAGCCCAGGGCCGCCGACGTCTCCGGCTCGTAGACCAGCGCGGCATCGTTGAGCTGCAGCTTGTCCAGGGCCTCGCGCAGCTCCGGGTAGTCCGAGCCGTCGATCGGGTAGATGCCGGAGAACACCATCGGCTTGGGTTCCTTGTACCCGCCGAGGGAGTCGGTGGCGCCCTTGTGCTGGGTGGTGACGGTGTCACCGACCTTGGACTGGCGCACGTCCTTCACGCCGGTGATCAGGTAGCCCACCTCGCCGGCGCCCAGGCCCTGGGAGGGCGTGGACTCCGGGGAGATGACGCCGATCTCCAGCAGTTCGTGGGTGGCGCCGGTGGACATCATCTGGATGCGCTCGCGCTTGCTCAGGTGGCCGTCGACCACCCGGACGTAGGTGACCACGCCCCGATAGGAGTCGTAGACCGAGTCGAAGATCATCGCGCGGGCCGGGCCGTTCGGGTCGCCGGCCGGGGCCGGGACCCGCCGGACCACCTCGTTGAGCACGTCCGGGACGCCGACGCCGGACTTGGCGCTGACCCGGAGCACCTCGTCGGGCTCGCAGCCGATCAGCCGGGCCATCTCCTCGGCGTACTTCTCCGGCTGCGCGGCCGGCAGGTCGATCTTGTTCAGCACCGGGATGATCTGCAGGTCGTTCTCCATGGCCAGGTACAGGTTGGCCAGGGTCTGCGCCTCGATGCCCTGGGCCGCGTCGACCAGCAGGAGCGTGCCCTCGCAGGCCGCCAGCGAGCGCGAGACCTCGTAGGTGAAGTCCACGTGCCCGGGGGTGTCGATCATGTTCAGGATGTAGGTCTTGCCGTCGTCGGCCTGCCACGGCAGCCGCACCGCCTGCGACTTGATGGTGATCCCGCGCTCGCGCTCGATGTCCATCCGGTCCAGGTACTGCGCGCGCATGGCGCGCTCGTCGACCACACCGGTGAGCTGGAGCATCCGGTCGGCCAGGGTCGACTTACCGTGGTCGATGTGGGCGATGATGCAGAAGTTGCGGATCAGCGCCTGGTCGGTGTTCGACGGCTGCGGGATGTTCGGCGGCAGGGCGGGCAACTCGAGGTCCAGTCTGTCCGGGGCGGCGTGCTGAGGATCTGGGAGCCGGCTCTCTTTGGGAGCTGGCTATTTGGGGCTGGCTACTGGGGGGCTGGGGATCGGCTACAGGGTTTATTACACTGGCACCTATCGTCCCATGACCTACGGGGATAGTGGGACCGGTATATGCGGACGTCACCGGCCACGTGCCCGGTTTGGGTCCGCACACGGGCGCCTGTTAGTCTGGTCCCTTGCGTGGCGCGTGCGTTGCCTCGCGCCCACCACCAACTATCTCACCAAAGCAGAGGCATCTTTCAGTGGCGAACATCAAGTCCCAGATCAAGCGGATCAAGACCAACGAGAAGGCGCGCCTGCGCAACAAGGCCGTCAAGTCTTCGCTGAAGACCGCGATCCGCAAGACCCGCGAGGCCGTCGAGTCCGGCGACACCGCGAAGGCGCAGGAGCTGGCCCAGGCCGCCTCCCGCGAGCTGGACAAGGCCGCCTCGAAGGGCGTCATCCACGCGAACCAGGCCGCGAACAAGAAGTCCGCGCTGGCCAAGAGCGTGAACGCCCTGCAGGGCTGACCCTTCCCTGCCATGCGGTCCCTCTCGCCGCGGTAGAGAACTTCCTCCTCGGCGCGATCCCTTCCCCAAGGGATCGCGCCGAGCGCTTTTGTACCGGTCCCGCACAGCGCGGCCGCCATACCGCGACGTGAGGAGTGGGACCGGCGCGCTACGCTGAGCGCGCTGTCGCAAGCACACGGGTATCACAGGGGGTGGGGACGACTTCATGGAGCCGCTGCGATCGGGAGATCCGCGAAGGATCAGCAGCTACGAGATCCTGAACCGGCTCGGCGCCGGCGGGATGGGCCAGGTGTACCTGGGACGCTCGCCGTCCGGACGCCGGGTCGCGGTGAAGGTCATCCGCCCCGAGCTCACCAACGACGCCACGTTCCGCCAGCGCTTCCGCCGCGAGGTCACGGCGATGCGCCAGGTCTCCGGATTCTTCACCGCCCCGGTGGTCGACGCCGACCCCGACGGCGACCCGGCCTGGCTGGCCACGGCGTTCGTCCCGGGGCCGTCCCTGGAGAGCGCGGTCACCGACGGCGGCGCGATGCCGGACCAGGACGTCCTGCTGCTGGCCGCGGGCCTGGCCGAGGCGCTGAACGCCATCCACCGCGAGGGCCTGACCCACCGCGACCTGAAGCCGGGCAACGTCCTGATGGCCGACGACGGCCCCCGGGTCATCGACTTCGGCCTGGCGGTCACCGCCGAATCGGCCGGCGCGCACCTCACCCAGGCCGGCACCGTGGTCGGCACCCCGGCCTTCATGTCCCCGGAGCAGGTCTCCGGCCAGCAGGTGGGCCCGGCCTCGGACGTCTGGTCCCTCGGCGCGGTCCTGGCCTACGCGGCCACCGGCGCCTCCCCGTTCGGCGACGGCGGCACCATGGAGACGATGCTGCGCGTGATGAACGGCGAGCCGGACCTGTCCGCGCTCACCGGCACGCTGGCGCAGCTGGTCAGCGCATGCATGATGAAGGACCCGAACGCGCGGCCCACGCCGGCCCGGATCCTGCAGGTGCTGTCGGAGGGCGCCGGGGTACAGCCGACGATGGCTATGGAGGTGCAGCCTCCGGGCGCTGACGGCGCGGGGGC